>CAKZLZ010000154.1 GCA_937127435.1 uncultured Verrucomicrobiota bacterium
CATTCAAAATCAATTAAAACAGGCCGTGGTCGAACACAACCGCACCTTGGAACAAAGTATCGTCAGCAAAGAGACCTTGCGTTTAAGACAGGAAACCGCCGCCGCCGAAAAAGCCCGTTTTGAAGTGGGCACCAGCACCTCCCTGCTCGTGGCCCAAGCCCAGCGCGAAGCCCTGGAAAGTCAGATCGACGAACTCGAAAACCGCATTCAGTACCGCAGCGCCCTGGTTCGCCTCGAAGAACTCACCGGCAATCTGCTCCTCCGCTACGGGGTGGACGTAAAAAGGTAACACAGGCATTCCTGCCTGTGACAGGGAAGCGTTCCAACGCTTCCCTCAAGAGCCGCTTAGAATGAGGAAAAGGCTGGTGCCTTTTCCTGTCACAGACAGGAATGTCTGTGTTACTTCCCTTTCCCCCAGGAATCCCGCAAGCCAACGGAGCGGTTGAAAACCAATTTCTCCGGGCTGGAATCTTTGTCCGGGGTGAAGTAGCCGACCCGCTCAAACTGCACCGGTTCTTCGGCTTTAAATGCTGCGAGGGAAGGCTCTACATAGGCCTCAACCACCTGCAGGGATTCAGGATTTAAAAATTCCTGATAATCTTTTTCTTCATCCGCATCCGGTTCCGGCACCGTAAACAAACGGTCGTAAAGCCGCACTTCCGCTTTCAAGGCATGTTTGGCACTCACCCAATGCATGGTGCCTTTCACTTTTCGTCCATCCGGACTTCCGCCTCCCCGTGACTCCGGATCCCAGGTGCAATGCAGCTCCACCACCTTGCCGTCGTCATCCTTGATCACATCCGTACAGGTAATATAACAGGCTGCGCGCAAGCGCACTTCCCGTCCCAAGGAAAGTCTGAAAAATTTCTTCGGCGCATCTTCCCAGAAGTCACCGCGTTCCACCCAGATCTCCCGACTGAAAGGCACCTGGCGGGTACCGTAACTGTCGTCACCGGGATGGTTGCTGGCCTCGAACATTTCCTCTTCCCCTTCCGGATAATTCGTAATTACCACTTTGAGAGGATCCAACACCGCCATCCGGCGCTGAGCGGTTTTATTCAGCTCATCCCGCAAAGAAAATTCCAGCAAAGCAAAATCACTGAGACTGTTAAACTTGGTCACCCCCACCTTTTCGCAAAAAGCACGAATGGCGGATGCGGGATATCCGCGACGGCGCATACCGGAAAGCGTGGGCATACGGGGATCGTCCCAGCCATTCACTTTCTTTTCTTCAACCAGGGTCAGCAATTTGCGCTTACTCATCACCGTGTAGGTGAGACTCAAACGGGCAAATTCGGTCTGCTCCGGCAAAGGTTTCGGCAAGGTAATGTTGTTCAAAATCCAGTCGTACAGCGGACGATGCACTTCGAATTCCAGCGTGCACAGGGAATGGGTAATCCGCTCAATCGCATCTTCAATGCAGTGCGCAAAATCGTAGCTGGGATAAATACACCATTTGTCACCGGTCCGGTGATGCGACGCTTTACGAATCCGGTAAAAAACCGGATCGCGCATATGCAGATTCGGGCTGGTCATATCAATTTTGCCCCGCAACACATGACTCCCTTCCTCCAGCTCCCCTGCCCGCATGCGGCGGAATAAATCCAGATTTTCTTCAACCGAAAGTGCACGTCCCGGACTTTCTCCACCCGGACGCGTGGGTACGCCGCGCACTTCTTTAAATTCTTCGGTACTCAGCGTGCAAACATACGCCAAACCTTTCTGGATCAGCTCTTCAGCAAATGCGTACATCTGATCAAAATAGTCGGAAGCAAATTTGGGTTCGCCCTCCCACTCAAAACCGAGCCAACGCACATCCGCTTCAATCGCATCCACGTATTCCTGATCTTCTTTCACCGGATTGGTATCATCAAAGCGCAAATTGCATTTGCCGCCATACTTCTGTGCAGTGCCAAAATTCAGACAGATTGATTTGGCATGTCCAATATGCAGATACCCATTCGGCTCCGGCGGAAAACGGGTATGGACTTCCTGGTAAACGGCGGATGCCAGATCGGCATCAATCTTTTCGTGGATAAAATTTACGGGAGTTTCAGGTGAATCATTCATGGTTTATGCGTCCGGCTTCTGCAGACAGTTTAAAGTATTTTTACAGCGTTCGACCAGACTTTCCGGATCGAGAATCTTCAGGATGGCATCCAAATCGGGTCCGCCGGCCTGACCGGTCAATCCCACCCGCAAAGGAAGATTCAACTTTCCATCATCCAGCTCCAAAGCAGTACAAACCGCTTCACGGGCAGCGCCCAGGGATTGCCCCTTTTCCAATTCTTCAATCAGACCGGCCAGTACATTTTTCTGCCACGCTTTCCCCAGGCCCCGCTTTAACGCACCTGCACTGCGTTCAAAGGTGGCGTTTGCAAACCATTCCCAGTCCAACACATCGGCATAGGTTTGAATCCGGGGACGCATCAACAAGGCCACTTCCGTCCACTGCTCCGTGGTCAAATCCCCACTCCAGTCCTGACGGGAAAGCAAATCCCGTACATCCGCCAAATAGAGATCCACCGGCAAGTCCTGAATATATGCGCCATTGAGATTTCCCAGTTTTTGCATATCCATTTGCGCGGGGCTCAATTGCACCCGGTCCAGAGAAAACGCGGCAATCATCTCATCGCGGTTCATCTTCTCCCGGTCATCGCCCGGCGACCAGCCCAGCAATACCAAATAGTTAAACAGCGCTTCGGGTAAAAAACCCTTGGCACGGAAGTCGCCCACGAAAGCATCCCCGTCCCGCTTGGAATAAGGTTTGCCCTGCGCATTCACAATCATCGGCAAATGGCCGTAAGCCGGAACTTTACCGTCCAGCAACAAAAACAGCGGCAAGTGGCGGAAGGTGTTTTCCACATGATCATCCCCGCGGATAATGTGGGTCACCCCCTGCTCCAGGTCATCACAGACATTGGCCAGATGGAAAACCGGTGATCCGTCTCCACGCACAATCACCAAGTCTTTCATGGAATCGAGAGGTTTCGACAGTTCGCCCTTCACCAAATCCGTAAACGTAATTTCCCGACGGGTGTAACGCACAGAAACCGCTTCAGTCGTTTCAAAGGTCAGGCCTTCATTCAAAATGGCCGGCAGTTGATCCGCAATGGAAAACAGGATGTTACCTTCCGCATCCAGCACTTCACCATCCGCCATTCCCGCCAGACAGCATCCGCCCGGATCCTGTTTTCCTTTCCGGCTGAGTCCGATGTACTGAATTCCACTGGAATCAATCACCAAGGGTTGTTCCGCAAACAGTGCTTTTTCCACTTTTTCGCCAGCTTTCAAAAAAGAGCCGTAAACCTTTCCATCCACAGGAATCCGGAAAAAGACCGCAGGTGACTCATCCGCCGAGCGCGCATGACGGTAGGCATGGCCTTCGGAAATCAGTTTTTCAGCGGCATCCAGGTGGGCTTCCGCGCGGGTGGATTGAAAAAGAGGTTCTTCATCCGCGTGTAATTCCAGCCAATCCATGACTTCCAACAGCTTTTCCACCGCTTCGGGGGTGCTGCGTTCCCGGTCGGTATCTTCCACCCGCAACAGGAATTGCCCCCCTTCGGAGCGGGCAAACAAATAATTAAAAATGGCGGCACGGATATTGCCAATATGCACCTGTCCAGTGGGAGAAGGTGCGAAACGAACGCGTACAGAATTAGTCATGCGCCCCTCTTGCCATGTTTTACGGCGCATTCAAGCAAATGGACAAAAAACCCTTCATATGAGAAGACCTTAATCTATTGGCAAATTCCTTAAAAATCACCCAATATCCTTCAACGATGCCGAATCGTCAGATCCTTATCGGTTTCATATCCCCAGCGTTTCACATATTCTTCCCCGCTGAGGAATTCATCATCATAGCCTACACGTCTTTCCGACAATTGGCCTGACAACTTTTGCCGGAGCGCCGCATGGACAGGTGAATCCGCCAAATTGTGCAGTTGTAACGGATCCTGCTTCATATCGTAAAGCAACCAGGGCCCTTTCAAATCCTCAACATACAACCACTCTGCAGTACGCAGCCCCCTGCTTTCCCTGGCAAAATGTAAGGGATTCGAAAGGGGAAATTTCACCCAGTTTCCAAAGGGAACATAACTGGCATAAAAGGCCGTGTTGTCTTCCGGGGTTTTGCCGGAAATCACTTCTCCGCTAAGGTCCCGGGCATGTAGAGGCAACGTCACCGGCACGCCGGCCAACCCTGCCAAAGTGGGCCACAGATCCATAAATTCGATAAAACTGTCATTCTGCGTGCCCGGCTGCAACCCGGGGCCGGCCATAATCATGGGAATGCGCAAACTTTCATCCCAGGGACATTGTTTGTCCCGCATACCCTGTGATTGCAGCATGTCGCCGTGGTCACTGGTAAACACCACAATCGTGTTTTCCCGGAAACCCTCTTCTTCCAGGGTTTGCATCAATTCCCCCATACAATCATCCAGCGCTTCGCAATGGGCATAATATCCGGAAAGCTCTTGAAGGGTCCGCTCCCGGTATTCCCCGGGCACATTTCCCCGCAGGGTCAGGCTCTCTTCCGGAAAATGGGCTTTATATTTTTCTGGAGCAGTTTGATAGGGACTGTGGGGCGGTCCCCATGACAACACCCCTAAAAAGGGTTTTTCAGCTGAACGTCCGCGAATCCAGGATTGCATGGCCCCGGTCTGTGAAAAGGCATCATAATCCGGCCAGATTTTCGGTTCCTCGTTGTCGCCAATGTAGTACTGAGAATGGTTGTAATCATGGGTACATTCCAACACTTCAAAGGTCTCAAACCCCTGACGGCGTTCGGGCGGGATATAGCTACTGCGTCCGTGCCCGTCCACATGCCATTTCCCTATCCAGCCGGTATCATAGCCCGCTTGCGCAAAGTGTTTGCCCATCGAAGGCAGATCGGGATTCAGCGGTACATCGTTGATAAACAATCCATGGGCATTCGGACGCAGTCCGGTGAGTAACGAAGCCCGTGCGGGCGTACAAACCGGGCTCCCCGAAACCGCATGGGGGAAATAGACCCCTTGTGCGGCCAGTGCATCCAGATGCGGCGTCCGTACCTCTTGGTTTCCGGCGGCCCCCAGGGCCCAAAAGGTCCATTGATCCGCGAACACCAACAAAACATTGGGAGAAGATAATTTTGCATTCATCCTCCGGATTTAAAACTGCCAAGCGGTTTTTGACAAGAAGTTAAATGTAGTTCCGCGTTCCCAGGGGTAAGCACGAAGCATTCAAAGAAGTAGTTCCGCGGTCCCCGCGGTAAATCCGAAGCATTCGTTTACCGCGGGGGCCGCGGAACGACGTCTATCAAAAAAATAAGGTCAATCTTCCATCACCGCGCAGAGGATCCATTCCTGAAGCACGGAGAGAAATTCATACATCTTCATCTCGATCGTCCAACCCTCTTCATCCTGCTCGGTGAACGGATCCGGATTTTCGGGCGTGATTCCCACCACGGCCGACAACAGCAGCCGTAAATCCGCCAAATATGCCAGCCAGGTATCGGCTTCATTTTCATTGAGGGTCACCTGAAGAACATCCGTATCGGCATCGCGATGGAGCAACTCCCCCTGCACCTCTTCAATCCGGTCCAGACGACTCCGCATCAAGGCATCATCCATGTCTTTTTCCAAGCCGCTAATCACAGACTCGGGATCGCGCTGACGTTGCAAAGAAGGCAAAAACGGCCGGAGACTTTGGTGACGCGGATCCCCATTCTCGACCAACCGTCGCAGTTCCCTCCCCAGAAAATGGATTAAATCCACTTCATTGGCTTCCAAGGTGAGTTGAATGCCCTCTGAAGATTTTCGACAGGAAGCCATCCGGACTATTTTCCGCCGCTCACGACGGCATAAGCGTTGTGCTGATGGATGGATTCGTGGTTGGTTACTTTCACCGACCACCGGTCAAAACGCGCATCATCTTTAAGGAACACCGCGACGTTACGCACCATGTCTTCCACAAAGCGGGGTTGTTCATAGGCTTGCATGGTGACAAAGCGTTCATCCACACGTTTCAAAACCGGGTACAAAGGAGCGGAAGCCGCTGCTTCAACTTTTTCAATCAGCTCTTCGAGACAGATCCGGATCTCCGGCGCCTGCTCCACGCTGAAATGATGTTCAATTTCCACATTTACATAGCCCCGTTGATTGTGGGCACCGTAAGCGGAAATTTCTTTACTGCAGGGGCAAAGGGTGGTGATGGGCACTTCGACTTTTTGGAGCACGCTGATCCGGCTTCCCTCCAGACGGGCTTCGAACCCGCAAGTGTAGGCCTGCTTGGCAATTCGTCCACTCACCGGCGCTTGGCGATCAAGATAATAATCAAATGCCATGGTAAGTCTGGCGTCTTTGGCTCCCTGATGCTCTTTTAAACGCAGCAACAATTCAATCAATCCGGGCGGCGTCACCGTTTTTTCATGGGCGAGCAGGTCTTCCACCAACCGGCTCATATGGATGCCCTTGAGCTCTTTTGCCAAACTCACCGCAAGTGAAAGCTCAACCGAAACCTGCTGGGCAGCGGCTTCATCCAACTCCACTCCCCCCAAGTATAAAGGATATTTTAGTTGGGAAATTCCCACTTCCTGGATGTATACACCCCGGGTATCGAGGTCCAGTTGTACATCCCGTTCAATTGTCATTACTTTTGGTTTCATACGCAAATTGTCCCATTTTCAAATAGTGGCGTTGCTTATGCCAAAAATAAAAAAGCATAAACAAAATACGAAGGCAAATTTGACCTGGATCACCGGGATGAAAAGTTTTCAGGCCGCAAATACAGCCCCGTATCCTTCATCATTTATTCGCCCTTATTCATTCACCATTAAATACTTCCGGCACCTTTCGATTTTGAAATGGCCTTGAAAAAGGTTTCCGCAGGGCAAAAGCCGGTAAAGGCACTTTGCAGCATATTTATACCAATAACGACAGAAAGCCAAAGCCAAACCGGGTTTCCATAGCGACCCAGGCTCCAGGAAAGCGTAAGCATCAATACGGTGATAATTCGAATTTTCGTGACAATTTTCATAAAGGAAGTTCTCCGTTTTTTTGAATCTACCCCAATATCCCCCACTTATCCAATGTGATTTTTTCTTTATTTACAGAAGAATCCAACTGGCGAGACTCAAAACCAGAAAGAAACTCGTCATATCGGTCAAGGTCGTCAGCATGGGACTGGAAAGCATGGCCGGATCCACATCCAAACGTTTAAGCAACAAGGGCAGACAGCCTCCCACACAAACAGCCACCACCGAGCTGCAGGTGTAGGACAGTCCAATCACCACCGGCAACAGATAACTCTGATCCGGACGCATCAAATAGGTAATAACCCCCAAAATCATGCCGATGGCCAGACCGTTGATCAGTCCCAACAACACTTCTTTCCCCAATACCCGGGTCAAATGCCGTTTATCAATCAAACCCAAGGTCAGTTCCCGAATACTCACCGCCACCGCTTGATTGCCGGCCGCACCGCTGAGATTGGCCACCATGGGCAGGAACACCGCCAACACCGAAATTTGTTTGATCACCGGTTCGTACATCGCAATCACGCCTACCGCCAAATAGGAAAGCAAAATACTGGGCAACAAAAAGGCCAAACGTTTCAGACAACGCGAACTGAAAGGCATAATCCTCAATTCTTCACCGCTGATCAATCCCCCGAACTGCATCATCTGCTCTTCCTGGCGCTTGGCAATCGCTTCCTGAACCGCCGCCCGGGTGAGCGCGCCTAATAACAATCCCTCTTCATCAATCACCGGCACCACCGAATGGTCGACCCGGTCAAAAATAGAACGCAAATCTTCTAAATCCGTCACCCCCTGAACCGGTTCCACATGTTTGCCGTAGAGCGCATCCCGATCCCAGTCCAAGGGTGCATACGCAAACTTCCGCATGGGAATGGTCCCGGTCAGCTTTCCTTCCGCATCCACTTCAAATAAATATCGATGCTCATAAGAACGGTGCTTCTCATAGTTGTCACGAAGATCGTTGATAATGGCCTGACGATTCACCCCCTGCGGATATTTCAGGATTTCCGTCATCATCATCCCGCCCGCCGTGAACCGTTCGTATTTTAAGCGGCGCTCCACATCATCGGCTTCTTCATCCGACATCTTTTCCAGAATTTCATCCGACTGTTCCTCATCCAACCGGGAAAGAATTTCATATTGCTCGTCCGAATCAAAGCGGTCCAACAATTTCGCAGCCGAATCGGAATCCAGATCTTCCACCAAATCCTCGGCGTAATCATCCGGAAAATGCTCCGCCACGTCGGCGGCCAAGTCGCTGTCCCCCGCAATCAACATTGTCCAGAAAACATCCTGGTCCTCCTCACTGAGGTTGGTCACCGTAATACTGGTGTCCGAAGGAGGCAGGCTGCGCATAAACTCCACCAAAGCGGCCGCATCCCTGCTTTCCAACAAGGCTTTTAAATCATCATCGATATTAGATTCAATTACATCCATATGCGGGCTTTCCAATTGAGGGCGGGGAGAAGCGGAACCTGAACCATTCCCCTTCGAATGTCAACCTACCAACATTTCCCAATAATGCACAAAATTTTCGTTCACTGAAATTAACCCCCTAAAAAGGAGGGTCAAAGAAAACCTTGTTAGAATCAGGTTCATTTTTTTGCCGGATCTGAAAATTCAGTGGGATGAAGCAGGCTGGATTAAGGCAACAAACCCATTTCATCCTGCCAGAGCAACACCGGCGCTTTTTGCCCCTTCTCTTCGGCCCAGGTGTCGATCTCCTGTTGAATCAACTGGCGGACCTGAATACTCATCTGATGTCGGATTTTCGGACTGTCCACTTGAAAGAGCATACTGAGGGTCGGTTCCTTGGCCCGGGTAAATAATCGGAATCCACCTTTTTCATTGGCGGATGCGGTCCCGTTCAACACATCACGCAAAGGTCCACTCAAGGCCTCCGCAATCTTTTGGGCCGAAGCATCCACATTCTCCGGATCAAATCCAACTGATAGCGCTCCTTTGCCATCAGGAGAACCAAAGAGCAGGCGGCAATCCCCATTTGCCAGATCGCTGAATGCCAACACCCCGTCTGCCTTGCCCCGGAAATTTTCCAGTTCCTCTGTGATCCCGGCATCCGGTTTCGGTTCCGCCTCCGCGTCTCCCATATCTGAAACCGGCTCCTCTTCCTCTACCCCTTGCGGTTCGGAGACCGGCTCTAAAGGCACTTCCACCGGCGTCATCTCCGGACTGTTGGGCGGCTCAAGCTCCGCAATTTGCTCTTCCGTCGGATTTTGGGTGAGGGACTCTTCGATCTCTGCCAAATTTTCTTTCACGGATTCATACCATTGACGAACCGTTTTACGCAATTCATCCGCCGTTCGCCCCGTCATCTCTTGCCAGCGGGGGTCCTGTGCTTCCCTGATTCCCTGCCAACGCTGTTCCCAGGCTTTGCGCCACTGATCATACAAGGCATTCGCATCCTGCCCATTGGCCACCGAAGCTTTTAAGGCATCCATCCCTTCTTTTTCCATCTCCCGAATCAACTGAATTTGCGCCTCCAACGATTTCAGCGCCGGTTGTAAATCCTCATTCAGTTCTTCGACAGCGAGGGTTTGGGTTTCAGTGAAGATCCGGGACGTCGGGTCGTCTTCCATTTCAAAAGCCTGGGCGATTTGTTTGCTTTCACGGGCTTCCGCCAACTCCCGATCATAAAACCAAAGCACCACCGATTCCGGCAAGCCCTCTTCAGTCAAAAGTCCGGGGTAGAAAACCTGCAGTTGTTCTACGGCTATCGCTTGTCGAATCGCGGGAAGCAGTTGATTTAATTTCTTATCGATTTCCGCTTCCCAAGTGGATGCCAAATGCCCTTCGCCTTGGAGGGATTCCAAATAATAATCGCGCAAAGCCGCTTGCCGTGGAGCAGGTGCATTCACCATCCAGGCATCCACCAATTGCTCAACCATCACCTCCACCACAGCCATCTTCAATGCTTCTGCACTGGCCTCCGGGCGGAGATGCGCGGAAAGTTTTACTTTCATCATTCTTTCCAACATCACAGGGGTCACCGCCCCCTCTTCCCAAACCTGAAGGAAGTTCACCAGTTGTGCTTTTTCCCAATCCACCGCGGCGGCGTCTCCCCAAAGCGACACCACTTCAAAAACGCCATACACCGGAGGGCGCGCTTCCGGTTTGGCGGCCGGCGCGGCTTTCAGACCGGCTTGAATGGCCCGCATCATATCATCCGCCACCCACAGGTCCTTCTCTCCCAGGTTTTGTTTGAGGGCCCCGGTGACCAGATCGATTTGCCCCTGATATTGCAGCCAAAGATTTTTGAGTACCTTTTCAGATAAACGTGCGGGTTCCTGTGACACTTCCTCCAACAAAAACTCAAAAGGCACCACTTGTGACTTTATTGAATCTTTTAAGCTCTGAAATTCGGATTCCGTCAAAGGCGCGGTCGGCCCTTCCGCTTTGGCATTCAGCCCCAATAACCATTGATCCACTTCCGCCTGTGACGGATAGTGAAGCCCCGCTTCCAGCTGTTTCTTCAGTTCACTTACCGTCCTTTCACGGGCCTGTGGATACACCTGCTTTACAGCAGTCGCCGAAAATTTTTCCGCACCGCGGTCCCGTTGATTTTCCCAGTCTGCGGCCGCCCGCTTTTGAATCACTTCCGCATCCAGGGGCAAAGGACTTTGCGATTGTGCCGACTGAATGGCGGCTTGCATATTCGCATTAAAGTTTTGCTTCCGCCATTCCGTTAACCATGCGGATGCCACGGCTTCACCGGCCGCTTTTTGTTGGTAACCTTTTACGTCATTCAAAATGGCCTTCGACAATTCCGCCGAAAGCTCAAAGCTTTCTTCGGGATGCCATTCACTTTGTTGGCTTAACAGCAAAACCACATCCTGCGCCGCCGCCCGCAAGGCCAGACTTTGCTTGGCGCGTTGCTTGGGATCAAATTCCTGTGAAAAAGCCGTAAAGCTCAGGATACCCACTGCACAAAAAGCCACCTGAATCCTTTTCACTGTGCCACCTCATATTCCTGGGTGACCCGGTCAAGAAAGGGATACCCCCGTTGCGAAAGCTCTTTGGAAATACGCCGCAATTCGGATGCCGCTTCAACCGGTTGGGATGATTCATTCAAAGGGAGCCGGGCCGCTGTTTCAGAAATCGCCGTCCACTGAAGCTCTTCCACTTGTTTTCGCCACTGCAACATTCGGTCCGCAATATGCGCCAGGGCATAGGCCCTGCGTTCAGGTGTAATCAGGGATTCAGGAGGAAGTATAGACACATCATCCGGCGTCACTGAAGCCAGCGGATCATACAAAACCAGCAGCGGCCCCTCTGCGTCCGGATCCGGGAGCAAGGCCTCTTCGTAAAGCCTCAGCTGCAGCGCATCCTGCTTATTTAATTCCTGACTCTTCTCGCAAAGTTTTTGAAACCGTGCATCTCCGGGAAAAGATCCTTCCCACAAGATCCGGGAGGCATCGGGAAACGCCGGCAACTCGGCTTCAACGGCCCAGTCGTCCATCACCTGATCAATCCGGAAGATCAACTGCTGCTTCCACATTTCCAGAATCGCCGGACTCTCTTCCTGCGCGGTCATGGTTTGACCAATCACCAGTAAACGGGTCATAATGGCCAGGATCAAAACCAAGGGTAATGAAATTTGCACCAAAGCATCATTCGGACTCAGGGAAAAAAGTTTGGTGGGCGAGGAGCTGACCAGATCATCAATCGAGCGGATCTGCCTCATGGCATCCGGACGGTTTCTCATGAAGCGCCCTTCCCTTCCGCACTTTCCAAAAACGTACCGAAGGCCTGACGCAAAGCACTCCGGTCCCCAATCCGGTCGCTATGCTCTTGCCGGAGATGGGCCAGAATTTCGGTGCGCTGTTGACTGGCCTGTTCTCCGGTCGCCTTTTGCTGGGAGCTCAGGGAAGCCATTTGCTCGCCCAGAGCCCGCAACACCTGATTCCCCTCCTGTTGCGCGGCAAGCTGAGAACCCATCTTCTCTTCCAAGGCACTGAGTTTCTCAATCAATGCGGTTCCCTGCAGCGCCTGCTGTGCGGCCAATTCCTGCTGATGCTGCTGCATGAGCTGCAACACATCCACCACCGACTTTTCAAAAGACTTGTTTTCGGCCCCTTCCCTGAGAAGCTGCACATCGCTTTGGATCTGCTGCAGGGATTTAGGGAATTCAGGAAAATCCTCTAACCCCAATTGTTCCCGGAAATCCTCGCTGGCACAGCCCAGGGCCTGCATATCCTGAATGAGTCCGCGAAAGGTTTCTTCCAAACTCAGACTTTCATCGGGAACCGGCATTTGGACCGCGCGGTGACACAACCAGGTCAGAGGACGGGCCGCCAAAAATGCACCGGCCAGCCCCAGCAGTGAACTTAACAAAGCGGTCGCGGTTCCACCCAGCAACTGATCGAAAGTCTGCTGAATCTTCTCGGATGAAATGGTCTCTCCCCCCAGATCGCTTACCCCGCTCACATCCAAACCGATGAGCAAGCCATACAGCGTTCCCGCCAGCCCCAACATCACCAGGAAAAACGGAAAATGTGGCGGATACGGATCATAGATCACATGCAAAAGCCGGTCTTGTGCATCTGCGCCCCATTTCCAAACCCGCACGGCCAAGCCCAAAGGAAACAAACAAAGCAGCAACAGAATCAACGTGCTGATCGTACTCAAGTCGTCGCAATAGACTCGCAAGGCCTGATAGCTGCCTGCGGGAATGATTCCCTCGAAGCCTCGCCAGGACGGGTGGTGCACCTGAATAGCGACATCAAGGTTTACCAACCAAAGCAAGGTCGCGGGAAGACACAACAGAAACGAGACGCCAGCCAAAAGGACCAGACGAAATTTTGAGGGATGAACAGGCTGAGACAAAGTGAACTCCTGGCAATTCAGAGGGATGCAAATACAATGCCCAGCTTACAGGAAACCCCAAGGATTCCACGATCTTTTTCCTTACACATTTTTAAGAAGTGCGGAACGGATGGCGTTTTATGTATTCACCATTCACGCGGGGGCAAAAAGAAAGCGTAACCGGGAAGGCCACGCTTAAAATATTTCTATTTTGCAGTCTTAATTTACCCGCGCGAACGGTGCCTAAAAAGAAGAACCGAAGCCAAGCCCAATCCTATCATCAGCAAGGAAGAAGGCTCAGGAACCGCCTGTATCCCCAGAATTAAAGAAGGATCTACCGTTACTGACCCCGATTCGGTAATCGTCATCTGGCTAATACTTCCACCCACCAGCACACCAAAGTCCGTAAGGTCCAGCCCGATCACCCCTTGAGAGCCTCCGGAACTTGTGTTTTTCACTGTACCAAAGGTCATGCTATCCAATTCAGCAACTGTGGTGATACCGTCGTGTGGAGAGGGCGTTGCAAAATAGTTGGCGGTCAGGGATGCGGATTCAGAATGAAAATCCCCCCCCGTAGGAACATTCCCGGTGGCCATTCCGGTAAAGGTGGTGCCATTGATGGTGACATTAAACACATCGCTCGAGAAAGCCCCCCAGTCAAAAAACACCAAATCAATATCACCACTCCCGGTATTCACAATCGCCTGATCAAAAGTAAACACCATTTCATTGATGTTCAGAATCGCGGTGTCCAATCTCAAATCGGACAACATCCCGGAGCGGTTTCCAGCTCCCGGTGACGGGGCAGAAGTATCCGAGCCAACCATCAATTGAACCTGACCTGTATCGGTTACGCCGGTCATGGTTCCATTAACCAGGTTGGTTGCATCATGCGTGGTACCATCCACCTCAATGGTATCTAAAATCGGTCCGGTCGGTAATGCCACACCCTTCAGAGAGAAGTTGGTAATATCTCCCGCATGTAAAACAAGCGCGTTAACCACAACCAGGGTGGAAAGTAGAAAAGTTTTTTTCATCATAATATTCTCCGACGGGTTCATCGTTTTATCCAAGCTAACACGTATCCCTCTCCCGGCGAAGCTTGTTGGAACATTACCCGTTAGGTTCCCGGGGACGGATACTGTCCCCTTCCTGCAAAATTCCATCAATAAACATGGTCTTGGGACTCTGCGGGAGCCCGCGTTCGTTGCGCATCAACTGTGCGGTAACCAAATCACAGGCGGCCGCACCCAATTCATTCCAGCGACGAATAATACGGGTATGGCTGAGCTTCGGATCATCATTCCCCTGGGCATCCACATATCCCATTTCATCCGGAACCCGCAGATTCAGCCCTGCCAATGCCTCCCTAACACCCAACCGCCCCGCCTCCACCAGCGCATCGGGTTTTTCTTTTTTCAACCATTTCCGAAAGGCCGGATCAGCGGCGGACCTGTGAAAGAAGGGCTGACACATGCAATGTTGATGACGCATGGTTTGCACCGCAAATGCTGCACTCCATGAATAATTGTTCCGCAAATCAGACCCCTGATCGACACAAACGCCGATTCGCTGATAGCCGCGCTTTTTTAAGCACCGGATGGCCAGGTCCAAACAGGAGGTTAAATGACTGCAAGCCCGGTGCATTTTGGGACGTAAAAGCGTATGTCCAAGCGTGGCCCAGGCAAACCCATCCCAGTCAAAAGAGACATGCCGTTTTGATTGAGGGAGCGGGGCAATGACGACGCCCTGAACCCCGCGGGCAATATACACGGAACGAAGCCTGTCTTTCGTCATCCCGGGTTTGCCGGCCCAGATCGGCATCACCGAATACCCCAAAAGCTCTGCACGCTCTTTCATCCCCCGGTAAAGCCCCTTCATAAAATCTATTTGGTGAAAAGCACTTTCTTCCGGATGATAGTACACAAAAGCAAGATTCGCAGACTTCTGTGTTGGATTACGACTCCTCAATTGCTGCATGTGCGCCGACATCATCGGATTGGGTCGATAGCCTAACGCCTCCGCGATTTTTTGAATCTTCTCTCGGGTTTCATCACTCACTCCCGCCTGATTCCGCAGGGCAACTGAAACTGAATTTTTCGACACCCCGGCTCGCCGTGCAATATCTTCCAGGGTTATAGGTTTTGAGGGCATGAACTCTAAATAAACGGTCGCCGGTCCAAAACCAGCTTTAAAGGACGGGAGGTTATCAACACCCCCGGCAAGGCGCTTTGCAATTCCGCCAACGCACACAGGCATCCAAACAGCAAATGCAAGTCGTTGAGCCCATGCGCCTCCTCAAAATCACCCGACAAAACCCATACCAAATACACCCGGGTGAAATCCAGCAATTCCTCCCGGCATTCATCATACCGGTGTCCGGACTGACGCAGGGCCCGGGTCATGCAGTACACCCAATCCACCGGAGCAAAGCCCCAACTCTGATCTACCGGGAAAGGGTCGTCATGACGTATACGAAAGCAGGTATCAATGAGCGCTTTCGGGTAGCGCAAAGGCCGATGATCCGACTCCATATTAAATAAATAATGAAAGGTGCCCGCCAAGCAGGGAAAATAACTGCCCGGCTCTCGGGATTTTTGAATTCTTCCGCGCCGGTGCATACCGCTTTCGGGATCACATTCATCCCACAGCCATTGAAAATACCGGTCTTTCCAAGCCAGATCAGCCTCTCCGGTCAAAACCAGCCCCACGTAACATCCCGCCCCCTGATGAGATGCGGCCCAGGGATTGTCCCAATCCAACTGGTCCAGAAACGTTTCGATCCCCCCCGGTGCAAGTAAATGCCGTAATCCTTCCACAGGATACAAGGGTTGTGCATCAAACAATTCGAGAGCGGCAATACAATGCGCGGTGACATGAATCCGGTGGTGGGTCGATTCGGTAAAAAACCCGGTTTCAGGGTCCTGCAGAGACTGCAAAGCCCGCACCCACTTTTCTCGTACCTGCGGATCTCCGGGGAAATGCCCCAGCGTATACAGAATATTGGCCGCATCTGCACAACCGTAAGGATTGATCCCCGGTTCCCCGGTTCGTTTTTCCAGCCCCTTCCCCCAACGGCCATAGATGCCGGTTTCCAGTTCGCACTCCGCAACCTTGCGCAAAACCTTGTTCACAAATGGATCGAGGTCGATTTTCATTTCCGGCTCTCCTGAGAGGAAAAAGATTATCTCCCGGGAATGGGCCAGTAATAATCCGAACCCATAATCGAAAAGAAATTTTCAAGATCCGTTGGCATGACCCAGCGGCCATGACCATCCAGATAAACCGCATTCATTCCGCTCACAGGTTCATAAACCCCCGGTTCATTGTGCGCCAGAACGAACCCGTCCGGTTTGGAAAGAGTCAGACATCCCCAAAGTGCTGCTTCGGTAGGATAAGTAGACATGAGAGCCATATAAGGTTTATCCGTTGCGTAAGTCCCCTTGTAGTTCGCATCCATATTGAAGTACTGATAGGTCGTAAATTTTATATCGTAATTATTCGTCGACGGGTTTCGGGCTTTACTTAGTTTTCCCGGACAAAACATCGCGATTTCCCGGGGACCTAAAATATCCAGAAAAATTTCATCATAATCCCCGAATGCATGGGGGAAATCACCCACCGGTCGAGCCACCTCCGGGAGCCTGCCTTCGTGTTCACTCGCCCAGGCAACCGTGGCAATGGATATCTGACGTAACTTGCTCAAACATTTGGTCCGGGTCGCCTTCTCTAAAGATTTAGAGACAAAGGGAACCAGGATCGAAACCAATATCGCAATAATGGCAATAACCACCAACATTTCAATCAGCGTGAAACCCGACCGTTTACTTGGGGCCAAAGGAAGGGGTGATGAAAATAAAAGTTTGCTCATAAGGAGAGAGAGTTTTTCAGTTTACGGTTCCGACGGAAAAGTATCACACATTTTTAATCTGAAATCATCAATATTACTGTTTGATTTTATACAGCCCGACATAGCCGGCCCAAAGTTCATGGGTTACGGGATTAAACCGGAGGATTTGAGGATGGTTAAAGGGAATATCTCCGGTAATATCCTCCCAGGTCTCCCCCCCATCCGTGGTTTTGTAAATGGCACCGCCGGCATCATTGCTCCAAACATTGGCAGAAATCCAAATGGTCTTCGGATCCTCAGGATGCACTTCAATCCCCACAATGGATTTATTGCCTTCAATTTTCGTCAGCGTCTGCCAGCTTTCCCCCTGGTCCAGGCTGCGGTAAAGTTGTTTGCCACCGGCATAAACCGTACCGTCGGCTGTGGTATGGAGATTAAACAAATAGGCATCTTTACGAAAAACCAGGTCCCAGCTGCCTCCGCCATTTTCAGAACGGTACACCCCGCCTTTATTCCCGAATCCCGCCCAATAAATACGTTGAGGTGCGGTAGGATCGATGGCCAAGCCGTAATACATCCGGCGACTGCCCGGTTGATTGGAAAGTTGCGACCAACTGTGTCCACCATCGAGTGATTTGAATACGCCCCCTCCCATTTTCCCCGGGGTCGCATCGCCATCAATTCCCAAATACACCGTTTGCGGATCACTGGGATCAACTGCCAGCGCACGCGGATACCCCCGCCCCCACATGGTATTGGCGGAAATCCGATAATCAGGAAGCCCCAGATTTGTGGTGCTGTAGGTTGCCCCTCCATCCTCACTCACCACGACCAATTGCGGAAATTTTCCATCCCAGGGACTGGCGGTTGAGATGATACGGTCCACGCCATCAATGGGGGTAACCCGCACGCGCCAATTATGACCGCTGAGTTTGGTTTCATGCTTCAAAGGCCAGAGTTGCTTCCAACTTTTCCCATGGTCCGCACTGACCAAAGTCCCTTCATCCATCGCACTCACGTAGGTTTTATTCCCTACGAACTGGATATCCGTTACACAGGAGATATCCGCACCTTTAATCCGCTCTTCCCAGGTTGCCCCGCCATCCTCACTCCAGGAACAACGCCAGTTTGCGCTTACAAAAAGCTGTTGGGGGTTTGAAGGATTGATCGAGACATTGGTGATGGTGCTCAACTTCACATTCTTCCCAGTCTTGGGAAGGGTTGGATTTGCCGCGTAGTCTGCTTTGGTTTCCGATGAAAGCATCCAGCTTTGACCGCCGTCTTTGGAGCGATAAATGGCTCCGAGCCAACCGCGGGCCCCTATGGCATACACATCTTGCGGATCCTCCGGACTGACTGCAACTTCAAGCAGGCTTACCTTGTCAGAAATCCCTTCACTTAACTTCACCCAGGTTTTTCCCGCATCCGTTGACTTCCAAATGCCATCAGAGAAAAAGGTCCCATAAATCACATCCGCATCCTTCGGATCAAAGGCCGCATTGGACGCCCGGGCCGGGGTGGATAACGCGGTCCAGGTTTTGCCATGGTCAGCACTCAATACCAACCCCCGGTCGTTCGTCGCCGCAATCACCCGCGCAGGATCTGTTTCAGAGACGGCAACCGAATAGATTGAACCGGGTACAGGATCACCGAAACGAAGATTTCCATATTTCCCGGGTTTCGAACCAGCTTTGAAAACCAGGGCGGGAACCAAAACCGGACGGTCAGCTTCCCCCACCTTTCCATCGGTTGTCTGAGAGCCGGCAATGAAAAACGAAGACAGGCGGGCGACATGTTGTTTTCGGGGGAGATCCCCGACACAGGACAAATCAATGCGGGTGATCTTTGACCAGTCCGGTGTGGCCGGCAAAGACGCAGCTACTTCCGGATTCTTTTTCAAAAATTCAGGATCGACCGAAAAATCATCCGCCTTTAAAACCACATCCCGGACCTGCGTATCCACAAACAATTCATTCAGATTGCGGCTTCGATAACTGAAGCCCTTCCCTTTAATAAACAAAGCGAAACTTTTAGGGGCCGCAGACCCATCCCCTTTGAAGTTAAATCCGATGCCCACCGCATCGGCAGCTTTTACATTTTCAGGAAAAGCAAAGGAGGACCACATGCCCGCGTAATAATCGCCATTGGCTTTTCCGAATTGCAGCCGCAGCCCTGCCTCTTCTGCACCCCCGGAAGCCGCTTTATACACTTCATCCCAGGACTGCCCGCCATCCAGACTCTTAAACACCTTCCCCAAAGGACTTGCCGCATAAACGATATTGCCATCGGATGGGTCCACAGCCACCGAACGAATACTCATCTTCTTTTTGCCGAAAATACCGAGTGCTTTGGGACCGGTTTCGGGAAGCAATTGCCAATGCTCCCCGCCATCGACGCTCTTGCACAGCCCACCCTGGGTGGCCGCAAAAACAGTTTCCGGGTGGTTGGGGTCCACGGCCAACGAAAATACCGCATAGTTGGCTAAACCTTTGTTAATCATCCGCCAATTCCGGCCCTGATCTTCCGTTTTGTACACGCCCCCCACATCACCTGCTAAATAGATGACCCCGTCCCGGGTGGGATGAAAGGCCGCAGCGTAAAAGTATCCGCCCCCTCCCCAACCGGCCTGCTCCCATCCCCTGTTCCCTGATTCCGGTTCTGCCGGGGGGAGCACGACTTCCTCAATTTCTGCACCCTCTTCCGGTTTGACCGATTCCACGGATTCCACGGATCCCGACTCCGAGCAAGCGCTCAATAAAAAGAGAAAAGGGAGAGAGAAGAGGCGGAAGTGGCGCAGGGCAAAGCTAAAAAAAGACATCATAGAGCGGGTTCTCATTTTCATAAGGTTTGGGGTAGGGATGCGTTGAATCGTATTCTGAATCTCAATATTCAAAGCATATCCTGAACCCGGGTCAATTGTCCATGGCGTTTTGAGTGGCCTTTTTTCACATCCTCAGGCAACCCATCACTTTCGATTTCAATGTGCACAGCCCTAAAAATTACCGCTTGCTATTTGTTTCAGGGTGATGATACAAAAGCAACGTGAGTAACTCCCCTATTAAAGCACGACTGGAAAAAGGCATATATATACATGTCACTCCCCCGGAAAGCAGCAGGGAATTCCCGCTTTTGGTCTCCGGATACGGACATGACCGCCGGACCAAAGACATAACCCAGAAATGCCATTATTCGGATATCACCGTGTTTGAATTCATCGTGAGCGGCAATCAGATCTACCACGAAAACGGGACCGATTACCTGGTGGAGGCCGGTGAGATGTTTATTCTCCACCGCGCACTTCCCCACGTATACACCGTGGGACCCGCGGACTTCGTTCATAAACGGTTTGTCAGTATCCACTCTTCCTGCATCAACGCCATTCTCCTTTCGGTGGGTCTGGACAAACCCCAGGTCATCCGGTTTGAAAACCCTTCCCGCATCCAGGCTCTTTTCAGAGAAATCGGACAGGTGGCCCTAAAAAAAGAAACGGGATTCCACCTCAAACTTTCCATGCTTCTCTACCAATTGATACTTGAGGCCTCCTCATCCTCTATCGTGTCCAAACCTCCTGCGGTTCAGAAAGCGATAACCTACATGTCCACCCATATCAGTGAAAAGATCACCCTGGAAGATCTGGTGGGAATCTGCGGAGGGAGCGCCCGGCATTTTTCCCGCATCTTTAAACAGTCCACAGGAGAAGCTCCCATGCAGTGGCTGCTCAGCTTGCGGAAAAATGAGGCCATTGCCCTCATTTGCCAAACCGATTTGCCCATTGGGGAAATCGCAAAAAGAGTGGGCTATCCGGACCCCCTTGGCTTTTCAGCCATATTCAAAAAACACATGGGCGAATCCCCCACCGTCATGCGGGAAAAAGCCCGCTCCAAGCAGTCAGGTTCTGCAGGCTGAGCACCCAGCTATAAACTTTTAAACGCGCTCAAGTTTTTCCAAGACCTTTATTAACTTTGCCCGTAACGGCAAAGCCGCCTCATAGATTTCCCTTTGCAACTGGATGTATGCCTTTCGGCCCTCAGGCGTTTCAATGCAAATGGGTTCATATCCCATTCCGCTTACATCATACGCACTGGCCCGCATGTCAATTTCCCGGGCACGCCATGCCAAATCAAAACATGCATCCGTCAGGCAGGAGGGAACCAAAGGCTGCAACTTCATACACCATTTGTATAAATCCATGTTTGCGTGCAGGCACCCCGGCTGTTCCTGTTGCGGACGCCCTTCCGCACTCAAAGACCTCCGGTTCAGTGGCTGTGCACTTTCACTGAAAAACCGGAAGGCATCAAAGTGGGTGCACTGAAGCGGCATCGACTCCACCACCTCCCGGGTGCCGGCCTGCCCCAAACGCAAAGGCAACTGCGGATGCCTCACATCCTTCTCTTCATACACCATCGCCCATTCATGCAATCCCAGACAGGCAAATACCGGCGGACGTTCCTGGGTCTGCCGCAATAAATTTAAAATCCAACCCAGCCCGTTCTTCCGTTTGACCTTCCAGGCGTCCACATCCAAAACCCTGCCACCGCCTTCCTGCTTATAGCCTTCCTTGTCGGGAAACGTCTCCGCATCCGCGCCTTCCAGCCACACATCTCCCCCGGGACTCCATTGCAACATCCGCCCCCCGCGCAGAGCATAATATTCCCACAGGAAATCTTCAAAAGGATGCTTTTGACCCCGGCTCCGCCGATCCCGGCGACGCTGCACCCAAGGTCCCATCTTTGCCTGATGCCGATCCATTTCCTCCCGCCAATCGCTTTCCATCCGTCTTTTCATTTCAGCCCCTCCGGCGCTAAACTCATCCGGTAGGCATCCACGAATTCACCCACAAGTATTTCCCATGTATATTCAGACAGTACCAAGGTACGGGCCGCCTCCCCCATGGACGTCCCGGCATTGAGAACCCGGATGATGTTTTCCGCAAGCACCCCGGGTTCCAGCCCGGAAAGCAGTGCCCCGCCCGCTTCGGCCAATTCGTCAAAATAACAATTTTCAGACATCACGATGGGGGCCCCGGCCAGCGCCGCTTCCAAAAGGGACAAGCTGAAGCCCTCCGCCCGACTGGGTAAACAAAAGCCGCTGCATTGATGCAAGGCACCCCACTTCCGCTCCCCCTTCAGCTCTCCCGGAAAATGCACCCGTCCTTCACAACCTAAAGCGACAGCCAAACGCCTTAACTCTTTCCCCATCCCATAATCCGGCCCTGCCAATACTAAATGCAAATCCGGATAACGCTCCTGCACCAAAGCAAAAGCTTGCATGAGAAGGTCCGGGGCCTTCTGAGAATGTAAACGCGCAAGAGACAACAAAAAGTCAGCCCCGGAAAGTTCAGGAAGAGCGACGGCTCCGGACCCAAGATCTTCATCCGCAAAAATACCATTGGGGATCAATCGTGTTCGATCCACGCCCTGCTTGCGCCAGTCCCCGGCCTCCGCTTCATTCAAAACATGTACAAACGCCGCCTGCCTCCACTGCTTCTTCCATCCCAGTACATATTTAAGACAGCATTTGGAAAAACGGTGATGCGCAGAGTGCCAGGGATGCAACATCGAATGCGCGGAAATCACGGCAGGAATTTTATTTTGGCCGGCAAACTGCAGCGCCCGGGCCAACAGAGGCTCCCATAGCCCGTGGGTATGCACGATATCCGGTGCAAACTCATGTAACGCCCGGGATATCGGCGCCCGAGACAGCATAGACCATGGACACTTGGGAATGGGGAAAATGCGGATCTTGTCGAAACCCGGGAACGCCCCATAGGCCTTTTCAATTTTTTCAGAATCTCCGGGAGCGGAAAGAAAGATCAACGCACATTTTTCCCCCTGCGCGGCCAGGGCCGATGCCATGGCAGCCGCGCTCTTTGGCAGCCCTCCGCCGCCGGGATTCAGCGAGGAAATAACATGTGCAATGCGCATGCTTAGAATCCGCCGGGCGACGCACCCAGCTGGGAGCGGAGACGATAGTCATTTGACCGGCTCTCCGCAGGTTGCGCGCGCGGTTGCGGTGCCGGAATTTGGGGTCGAACCGATTCCCTGAGCACCGGTTTGGGTGCTGAGCTCTGACGGCTTATTGCCGGATTGTTCGCAGAGAACCCCACCACAGAAACATCACTTCGCAGGGGCCGGGACAACCCGCTGTCCCGCGCAGTCCCCGGCATTTCGAAGGTATTCATCCTTCCCCCCACCGTTTGCGTAGAAGGGTTCGCCCATTTTTCTTTCAATTCATTCAGCATCCCCCGGGAACCGGACAACTCCAATTGGGGGTTTCTGTCCCGTTCCGGCCGGTAAACTTCACCATTCATTTGGCGGGCGGAAGGGAGTACGGGAAGAAATTCTCCCGAGTCCTTAAAACGTTCAGAGAACCGGTCCTCTGCCAAATCGCCCTGTCCCTCCGCTAAATCCTGTAATGGAACCACCTCTTCCATTTCCAACCCACCCGAACGGGACGAATCAATGGGATCATCTGTTCGACTTTGCAACATTTCCTCCAAATCCTCTTCCGACATTTCAGGTTCCGCTTTGGTTAAAGCATCCTCAATCATTGATTTTTGAAGCTCGGCCCAATCGAGAATTTCCATCTCCGGATTCGCTTGCTCTTTTTGCGTAAGATCAAGATCCCCCGCATCCATACGATCTTCTTCAGCCAAAAGATCCATCGGAGATATCCAACCTTCTTTATCATCATCTTTCATTTCTGCACGGGCATCCCGGGAGGAAGAATTCATGGTCGGTAAAGGGGCAACCAGATCCAGGGGACTTGATACGGAAGGCGCCCCGATTTCACCCCGAATTTTTTTCTCCATTTCGCTTTCTGCAGTTCCTCGGTTGTCCACCGACTGAATCACCGGCATGACATTGGCCTCTTGATCATAAACCCGAATGCGGGGACGCCGTTTTACCGGCGCCTCTTCCCCTGCAAAGAGGAAGCCCGCCGGAACCATGAAGCACACTATAAAAGCAATCAATCGCATGCTGTAAACATACGGAAGAAATGCCCCCGGGTCAAATGATCATTTCAGTGGAACCAAGTCCCGGAACAGGCTCCGGGCATTGTTGACAAAGGTAAAAGCTTCCCGCCCTCCCTTGGTGGAGGCATCCCAATTGATCGACCAGGTCATCAAGCCTTTCACATCAGGATAACCTTCCGGGTTCCTCAAGGTCAGTGCGGACTCATACTCCGCCTCTCCTGTCATCAAATACACCATCGCCTGACGCAGCGCTTCCGGTTCCAAAGCCCCCCCTGAAGAAGCGATTTCCATGGCCGGAAGGCCAATCACCACTTTATCCGCGCCGAGACCTTCAAAATACTGATCGGGATCCCGACCCACCGGGAATCCCATTATGAGCATTTCCGCCAGTCCCACCACAAAATCCGGCGTGCCCTGGTCCACAATGATTCCGCCTTCCTCCAGTGCTTCCCCCGTATAAACGTATTGGCTGCCCGAATTATAATACTGCATCTGCACGAAATCTATTTCCTCACGCAAGGCATTCAGGAAAGGCAGGTAGCCGCCATATTCCTTACCGTAGCGATTGTAGCCATTAACCACAAATTGCGTTTCCGGAGCCACCGAAATCAGGAAATCCTCACCGTAATGCGCATCCAGCATCTTCACCACTTCAATCATGTTCAAAACTTTTTCCGTGGTGGGATTTTTAAAATCCACATCCCCCTCATCCAACACTTTCGATGCGCCTTCCAAATTGATATCAATCCCGTCAAAACCATACTCATCCACAATATTTTGCAGGGAAGAAACAAAATTGGTTTTCATCCAACTCTTGTCCAACTCTAAAGGATGCTTGCCGCCGCCCACCGAAATTAACACCTCCACGCCCCGCTTTTGCATCTGTTGGACCTGAAGCTTAAATTCCTCTTTTGAAATCTTCTCCGGCGCAAAAACCATCCGGCCCGAAACCTCATTTTCCGGTAAAGCAAATGCGACAATCAGCGTGTTCACCGATGCAGGCACTTTATCCAGTGGCAAATAAGAAACGGAAGCCGAATTCCAGTTGTGCCAATAAGCTACCACCCGCCGGCCGTCATGGGAAAAGGCCTCCCCCACAAACGGGGTTTCACAACCATTTAAAGGGATAATGAGGAAGAGCCATAACAGCGGTTTAAAATATCGAAGGGGTTTTATCAGTAATTTCACAGCGCAGTTATTACCCTCAATTTGAACAACTTCAATTTTCAAGCGGGGAAAACTTTATTCCGCCTCCCCCATTCGACGTTCCATGTTGCGCGTTGAATGTTCGATGTTCGCCTCCCTCTATCCCTTCTTCACTTCATCCCAAACCCGGTCCAGCTCTTCTAAACTGCAGTCGGACATTTCTTTTCCCCCGGCCTTTACTTGCTTTTCCACCGCCCGAAAGCGTTTCTGAAATTTTTGATTTCCATCCTGGAGAATCTGCTCGGCATCGCCACCCAGATGACGCCCCACATTGGCCAGGGCAAACAACAGATCTCCCAATTCTTCCCGGGCATGAACCGAATCACCACCGGCAATGGCTTCGCGGAGCTCCTGAATTTCCTCTTCAACTTTATCAAGGACCTGTCCCACTTCCGGCCAGTCAAAACCCACTTTGGCCGCCTGTTTTTGTAAATCATGCGCCTTTAACAACGCCGGCAAATGCTTGGGAACTTTATCGAGAATCGACCCGTCCGCTTTTCGGCCGGCCTTCTCGGTTTCTTTGATTGCATTCCAGTTGACCAACACTTCCGCGGCATCTGCAACGTCTATGTCCCCGAAAACATGCGGGTGGCGGCGAACCAACTTGTCACTGATCGACTTGGCCACGTCTTCAAAGTTAAAAATACCGGCTTCTTCACGCAACTGGGATTGAAAAACCACCTGTAACAACAAATCCCCCAACTCCTCGCAGTGATCCTCCATGTCCCCGCGGTCAATCGCATCGATCACTTCGTAGACCTCTTCCACCGCGTAGGGTTTCAGCGTCTCTACGGTTTGCTCCCGATCCCAGGGGCACCCTTCGGGAGAACGCAACTTGCGCATGATCCCCAACAGCCGGTCGATCTCGCTCATAAACCGTGCAGGCCCCAGCAGAGATAAATATACAACAGGGGCAACGCAAAAATGAGACTGTCCAACACATCCAGAATTCCGCCCATGCCTTTCAGCCAGGAACCACTGTCTTTAATTTTTGCCGCCCGTTTCAGCATCGATTCCACCAGATCCCCAATGACCCCCAAAACCGCCAGTCCCAGGCCCAGGATCAGGCCGTCTATCCACGTAAAGTTGTGACCACTCAGGTCGTACTTAAACAAATACATCAAAAGAGAACTAACCGCGATCGCAACCCCAACACCACCCAACACCCCTTCCCAGGTTTTTGCCGGACTGATCGTCGGAATCATCTTATGTTTTCCAATGGCCGATCCCACAAAATAGGCGCCCATGTCCGTGCTCTTGATCACCAGAATGCCATACAATAACAGCTCACGCCCATCCGCACCGCCCTGACCCGAAAGCAGCAGCATAAACATAAACTGCATGAGCCCGGCCACATAAACCAGGGTCATAAAACTCCCCGCCAGCTTCGCCAAACTTTGAGACTGGTCACTCCGGAACAGACAACCCAGCGAAATCACCCAGACCGAAATTACCGGCACCACATAGGGAAGACTTTCCCAGGTCTCCACATCGGATTCTGAAAAACAGACCCCGGCAATCCAGAGCAGGATCAGACCCATACAGGTCCATTTGAGTGCCGGATACCCCGCCACCGTCATCATGTTCACCATTTCCAATACCGCCAGTACCGTCACCCCCAAAATCACCGCACCAATTAAAGGCGTCGTTCCCCAAATATAAAGGGCGGCCACCAACGATAAAAAGCCGCCACCGGTGAGTACTCGATATTTTAACATGATTTCACCCCGCCGAAGCGTCGTTGCCGCCGTTGGTATTCCGCGATCGCATTGTGCAGAGATTCCTCTCTGAAATCAGGCCAGAATTCCGGCGTAAAATAAAATTCCGCATAGGAAAGCTGCCAAAGCAAAAAATTGCTTAAACGATTTTCACCGCTGGTCCGGATCATCAAATCGGGATCCGGTAAATCCGGTGCATACATATGATCGGAAAGGGTCTGATCGGTAATTTCATCCGCATCCAACTCTCCGGCTTTCACTTTTTTGGAAATCGACTTCACCGCATCCGTCAATTCCGCCCTGCCTCCGTAACTCAAAGCCAACACCAATTGCCGGGTGCTGTATTTTTCGGTGGCCTTCATCACCCGATCCAACTCCTTGCGGGTTTTGGAAGGTAACTGATCCAGGCGGCCGATGGCCCGCAGGCGGGTCTCATTTTCATGCAAAATATTTTCGTGTTTACTCAGCATCCGCGGAAGCAAATTCATTAATCCGCTGACTTCCGCTTCCGGACGGCTCCAGTTTTCCACCGAAAAGGCATAAAGCGTGACGATTTCCACCCCCGCATCCCGCGAAGCTCTCATCACCGCTTTCACCGACTCCGCGCCCGCTTCGTGCCCCTTGATCCGGGGCAAACCGCGTTCCTTGGCCCAACGGCCATTTCCATCCATAATCACCGCAATGTGACGGGGAATCTTTGATGGCGCTTCAGCAGACATAAAACCTGTTACAGTGATAAATCCGCCGGCGCGGACGGGGTCAGGATGGTTTCATCACGTTTGGGTCCCACCGAAACAAATCCGGCCGGCGCGCAAGTCAGCTCTTCAAGCCGCTTGATATACGCTTTGCAGTTTTCAGGCAAGTCGTCCCAGGTACGCGCCTGCGTGGTCGGGCAATTCCAGCCCGGCATTTCTTCATAAATCGGTTTGCAGGCCGCAAATTTACGAATATGAGCGGGTAAATTCTCTACCCGTTCCCCATTCACATCATAGGCCACGCAAATTTTGATGGTTTCAAACCCGTCCAAAACATCCAGTTTGGTCACCGCCCACCAGTTGATGCCGTTCACCATCACGGCGTAACGTGCCACCACAGCATCAAACCAGCCACAACGACGGGCCCGTCCGGTGGTTGCACCGAATTCGTCGCCGACCCGGGCTATTTCTGCTCCCAGATCATCAAACAATTCAGTGGGGAAAGGTCCTTCACCTACCCGGGTGGTGTACGCTTTTACCACGCCGATGACATCCTCGATCTTGTGGGGAGGAATTCCGGTTCCGGTCGCAGCCCCACCGGAAGTGGTATTGCTGGAGGTCACAAAAGGATAACTGCCGTGATCAATATCCAGCATGGTGCCCTGCGCACCTTCAAACAGGACCGATTCACCTTTGGAAACCGCCGCATTCAAAGTCTGGGTGGTGTCGGCAATCATCACCTTCATCTGCTCCGTGGCAGCCAAAACTTCCGGCACCACCGTGTCGGGATCCAGTTCAGTTTGCCCGTGCAACTTCAACAATTGATTGTGTTCGATCAGATTCTGACGCAAACGCTCCTCGAAATCATCTTCCAGGATATCCCCGGCACGAAGACCCGTACGTTGCATTTTGTCCATATAAGCCGGACCGATCCCGCGTTTGGTGGTCCCGATCTTCACCGCTTCATCATTGTTGCGTGCTTCACGGGCACCATCCAACGCTTTGTGGTAAGGCAAAGCCAACTGGGCGCGGTCAGAAATCCACAAACGACCCGTGGTATCAATGCCCCCTTCATGGACTTCCGCAAGTTCCTGCAGGAATCCGGCCGGATCAATGACGCAGCCATTGCCGAGAATACAGGTTTTGCCTTCACGCAGAATTCCACTGGGAATTAAGTGAAGCACATATTTTTTATCGCCCACCTTAACGGTGTGGCCTGCATTGTTGCCCCCCTGAAAACGCGCAATCCAATTGGCTTTTTCAGTAAGTACGTCTACAATTTTTCCTTTCCCCTCATCTCCCCATTGTCCGCCAATCAAAACTCTGGTAGCCATCGCTGTGTGGTCCTTTTGCATACAAATGAAAGTCGAAAGGCCGGAACAAATCCTGTCCGACCTCTGTTGAAGTCTACTCACTAATCAAAGCCGGGGCTCGGGTCAAGGGTTCCTTCAGGGCAAAATTCGGAATATCCCGGGATGGATGAAGAAGGACAGCCTGATCGGAAGCGTGAATTTACGCCCGAGTCCCCCTGGCCGTCGCGAGCGACAGCTCGGGCAGGCGCGTTTACGCGAAAGGTATCAGGGACGTTTTATACGGCCCGGTTTCATTTTGATAAGGCCACACCCAACCCCTAAAGGGGATCGGGACACTTCCGCGTTTAGGGCCTGTTGATTTATTCAGGTATTTGTTTTTTTTAAACGCAGATGCACGCCGATTAACACGGATGTTCGAGGAAAACTGAATAAAATAAGTGAATACTGACATCTGCGTCTATCTGCGTCTATCTGCGTTGATCTGCGTTGATCTGCGGTTCAATAAATCAACAAGCCCTGAAAACAGGTTTACACCGTCGGAATCGGAGACAAGGTCTCATCCAGCGATGTCGGATATTCCAAATGCTGCTCAATCTTGTTTTCCCCATCACAAATGACGACTTTGGATCTGTGGCCTTCCAGTTCCTTGCTGTCCATCATGGCCATCGAAAAGATGATCACCCGGTCTCCCTGGTTCACCAAATGCGCTGCCGCCCCGTTAATTCCGATAATTCCGGATCCGGCCTCCCCCTTGATCACATAGGTCTCAAACCGGGCCCCATTGTCCAAATCCGCAATATTCACGAACTCATTGGCCAACATGCCTGTGGCACGCAATAAATCTTCGTCAATGGTGATCGAACCCACATAATCCAGATTGCACTGGGTGACGGTGGCCTGATGAATTTTACCGGTAAGAACTTTTTTTAACATAACTTTGTGGGGGGTAGTGCCCCCTTCTTTAATGAAAGATTGCCTTCTGTCCATTCTGAAAACAAACGGTTCTTAGAGATTCCCATTCAAATTTCATATAAGTGTGCCGAAAAGCCCCTGAGAGCCATACGGTTGTGCCGACACGAAGACGGCGGCAATGCAAATTTAATCTTGTTCAGTTCTGACCGGAAGCAAGGCTACAGAAATTTTACGCCCGTAGGTCAACAGATTCAATATTGAAACCGAAATCACCGCAATCGCAATGTAGACAAGCATCCATTTTACACTGGATCGTAAAAAGAATTCGGAAAGCAGTGCACCCGTCATCGCGCCCAGCGCATACAAATTCGTGAAAGCGAATACCCAAAGCCCTCTGTCTTGCACCTTTTTCATTCGGAGAATGAGCACACAATTACACAAAAAGGACAAAACGGCAAAGCCGATGATAAAACCGGTTGTGATTCTGAAAAAAGTAGGATCAATCCCCAAAGGTTTGGCCATATCCACAAAACCCGCAACAGATTCAGGCCAGGCGGCAAATTTTGAGACCGTAAACCGCGTAAGAATGAGCGCAGCCAAAATGTTCAGGATAATCAACAGAGTTTTAAAAATAATCTTCATAAATGCGGGGGACAAAGGGTTTAAATAATTTCACAAACCCCAATGAAGGATTTTGGAATATAAGGGTCAGCGGCGCGAACGCTTTTGACCACCCTTTGTCCGGCCACGCAGCCAAAGCCTTACAACAAATAATATAATAATGCTAAAAGAACCTGGCTTCCTCTTCCGGAAGGCTGGATTTCAGATTTTGAGAACCATGCGGATTTAACGCTCCGGCTCCCCGCCCTCATCTCCTGATGCGTTCGGCACCGCCGTGGCCTCCCGCCATTGTTTGAATGCAATCTTCCCGTCGTGGAACGTTTCTGCGATCACCACTTCTTCTTTCTCTACATCAAAAATATAATAACTGCCATCCAGTCGGCCCCACCAAACCTCGACATACAAAAGCTTCTGATTGATCCATCTCACTTCAGGTGCAAAGTTTCGATAAGGTTCGCTCAACACCATGCGGGTTAGATAAGGCCGCTCATTAAAGACTTCAATAATCAGTGCCGCTTCAGATTCTTCACCGGGAGCCAGGTCACGGGTCACAAAACCGTAGCCCTGGTTCGACGAGCGCACCACCCCTTCCGGCAACGCACCCGCATAGGGTATCCGGGACAGCTCCATCCGCTCTTCCAGGTACTGATTATTGCCCGTATGATAAATCCGGGGTGCAGGCCATTTGTCGGGGGAGGTATGGAAAGCATTTCCCGGCGCAGCACTCTGGGAACGGCTCGCAGTGCAAGGGAAAATTCCAACCGCACAAATTCCTATCGCAAAAAGGTTTCTTCTCATTTGTTATATTCTCACAAAGTTAAACGGACCGGAGGCTTCCCCTGATGATGGAAACGTCTCCGTTCACAGTTTGATCTATTCCCCCCTCCCTTTTCAAGACACAAAAAACCCGGAAAAGGAGACCAAGCTCCTGTTCCGGGTAAGTTGATTGTATCCTTACGCCTTTCTGCGGCGGAAAGCCATCAGGGCTGTGAGGCTGACCAAAACCAGTGCCAGAGCGGAAGGTTCCGGAATCACCACCACATCGAGACTGCCGATTTCGAAGTAAGCGCTTTTCCCGTCGCCAAGATCATAAGCATTTCCAGCTCCGAGGTTGGAGATATTGGCGCTATTAACGGTCCCGCTGATGAGATTGTAGGTGCCGGCTGCCACCAAGCTGTCCAGTCCGCTAAGATTATCGATACCGAAGGCGTCGAAGCTGATCGTTCCCGTAGTGGTAAGCGTATCGGTGAGGCTGAAAGCAAAAGATGAACCCGATGCGAAAACCATATCGCCCGTAATCATTCCATCACCACTCAGGGTCTGGCCCGAAGCCAGGGAAAATCCACCGACAACACCAGTCAGGTCAAGCGTGGCCCCATCCGCAACCACAATTTGAGAGGAATTGGCAATATTGTTGGTCCCGGCGGTGATCAGCGCGACTGTACCCGCATTGATCAGGGTTGCGCCGGTGAAGGTGTTGCTCCCATCAATATTCAAGGTGCCGGCACCGGTTTTAACCAGATCCGCGCCGACAGTGTCGCCGCTATTGAATTGGCCCAGGTTTTTCAATGTACCACTGTCCAGGGTGAAAGTATCAACTTTGACCGTACCACCGGTCATATCAAGCGTTCCGCCTTGAAGGGTAACGGAAGAAATAACGTCAGCTCCTACAGCATTCGCCGCATTCTCCGTCATGTTGCCGCCGACGGTCAGCGTGCCACCGGCAATATCGACGACCGCCTGTACATCCGTACTGCCACCTGTCCGGGTTCCCATGGTAATGTCTCCCGTCACGTTGACTGTACCTGTGCCTGACACATTTAAGTTCCCGTGAGGTGCTCCGGCGGAGTTTCCATCACTGAGGCTCCCCCCCGAATTTTCACCCAGAGACATGCTTCCGGCGGTAAAGGTGCCTCCGGACACATTGAGGATACCTGTGGCAGGAACGTTATTCTGGGTTCGATAATTGGTCAGACCCAGTATGACGGATGTGGCATCTATCGTACCCGCATCCATGCTCAGTGTCCCCGTGGCTCCACCCCCGGTATAGGCATGATGGCCCCCAATCTTCAGCTCTCCGAGCAGGGCGTCCACCGTGCCCCCTGTGAAATCAACGCTACCCGTGAGTGAACTGTTCGTATTGCCACCATAAGGCGCTTCCCCGAGGCCAATCGACAGATTGGCTCTGGAAGAACCACCGGCGGATCCTCGAATCGTCACACTGGAACTGTCGTCCGTATTCTGAAACGCCATGGCTCCACTCGTTCTTTGCCAATTAAGCGTTGATTGATCCGCGCGGGATGCAATGTAGATGTCGTCGACATTGAGGGTATTGTCTGTCCCCAATTCAAGCAGACTCACACCGCCAGGTTCATTACCATCGCTGTCCCCAACCGCCAGTTTAGAGGCGGTGATAACATTCGTTCCTGCGCCGGTTGCGGCTAATACGAGGGTGGATTGGGTCCGCTTTCCCTGACCGACGTAAAAATTGGCAACATTGGCCGTGAAAGAACTCAAGCCGGAAAGATCCAGATAAGCTGTGGCAAGATGGTTACTCGACACCTTGGTTACGAGGAAGTTATCATCGGCAGCGTCGATGGCCAGAACTCCGCCACCGGTGATTTTTGCGCGGGAGTAGGTTTGACTGGCTTCTGGTGTCAATGATCCCAGAAAGAAAACATTGCCCGCAGTCACACCACTGCCATCCAGGGTCAAAGTTTGAGCGGCACCGATCTCAACCACCTGCCAGTTCGCGTCACCATTCCCGGTGTTCACAAACGACAAAGAGCTCAGGGTCAAATCCGAATCAACAATGCTGTTGACCACATCCTTGTCTGTACTTTTATCCACGTCATTAAAGACAACATCCTCCCCTGATGGCGTACCGCCTGACCAGTTACCAGCCGTCGACCAGTTGTTATCTGTGCTGCCGGTCCACAGCACCTGGGCCTGTGCGAGGTTACACATGAAAAATGCCCCGGCGACACATAGGGCCACTATGTTTTTATTCAGAAGGTTACGGGATGTGATCATATTCTTACTCCATTCAATTCGTTCAATATTTAAAGGGATGGGGTTATTTAGATCTAAAATGTAGGGTTTTCACCCTTAAGCTTCAACTGCTCAAACATGTGATATCCCGATAAAGGCATGTTATATTCCGAGAGCACAAAGGATCGGAGAAAAGAAGGAGTAGCGATATAGAAAGAATCATCCCTCCCCCAAACAGAAAAAAGGATCAGAAAATTTCTGATCCCTTTTTTTGATTCCTTTACAGAAGTAAAGACCGACGTCTTAGGCTTTTCTGCGGCGGGTAATCAACAATGCGGCACCGACAATCAATACCAAGGCAATACTGGAAGGTTCGGGGATGACCAATGCAGTTACCTCTAGACTTTGACTGGTTCCCGCCCCATCCACAATTCTATAGTCCCAATTTGTATCGTCGAATGTGAATCCACCGTCAGTAATGCCACCCTCTGCAGTCAATACCGTCCACCAGGTACCAGTCGTTGCGCCGCTTTTGAAGTCGAGGTCGAGAATAGTGCCTGCGGCAAAAGTTGCTTCGCCGGTATGGGTTCCACCGGCTCCAGCACCTATATTAATAAGGGTGGTGCCTTGTGCCGTGCCTCCATCAATGGATAAAGACAATGTCGTACCTGCACCTTGTAACCAAGCCCCGTTATAATCATCTGTGGTGCCACCAATTTGGATGGAACTTGACGCATCGTAGCCATTGACTTGAAAGACGCTCGTGCCACTTCCGCCCGTAGTGATGTTAAACGCCTCACGGGTTTCTAAAGTACCCGCAGTGAAATTATATAAGGCTGTACTATTGCTACTTCCGAGTGAAAGTGAGTTGGGGTTAATGCCTCCAACACTCAGAAGACCACCTGTTTGGTTGACCGTTCCCTGAGAGCCCCCTCCTCCTCCAATGCTAATCCATTGGTTGCCAAGTGTAAGCGAACCACTGGAAAGATTCAGAATGCCAATACCTCCAGAACCATAACCGATACCCTCTCTTGTATTACTTGCAGCTGTAGTTATGAGGTTTGCTCCTGCGATATTAAGTGTTCCGGGGCCTTCATGACCAGTATGTGCATGACCAACGCGTAAATAGTCAAATGAATCATTACTTCCAGTAAGAGCAAGAGCTGCACCTGTTGTGGACAAGTTATTAATGATCGCGGCATCGGAACTGGCATCCGGCACGCTACCAGTCCAATTTGATGCGTTTGACCATAGACCATCACCACTGCCATTGTTCCATGTAGTCCAGCCGGCCTGGGCGGTACTACAGACCAAAAAGGTCCCGATGACACATAAAGTGGTGAGGCTGTTTTTAAGAGTTTTGTTGGATGTGATCATGTTCTTACTCCATTCGATTCGTTTTCTTTAAAATGTTCATTTTCCACAACAGTGAGCTCAACGACCAAACTTAAAGGTGTGAGGTTATTTCATCTCATTAGATATAGGAGTCTCAACCCTAAGCTACAATCATTGTCCTATGTGACATTCCGCATAATACATGTCACATCCCAACAAACCAATAGACCAAGCGTCCTCCCCGACATCTCCATCCCGGTTTCACCCCGAAGGCCCCAAAATTTGTACCGTCCGGGTATCCGCACTCCCGTCGTCAAACACCGCTCTGATCTCATATTCCCCCACTTCAAAATGTTGGGTGAGCGTTTTTTGCGCAGCGTAACTCCCCACCCACTTGCCATTCACAAACCAATGCACCTCCCCTTCGCCACATGCCTGCATCGGAACCTGCATCCCCTCCCCGTCGATGAGTTGCAATTGAAAATTGGGATCCGGCCGGACAATGCGATTCTGAATCCTGACCTCACTCTCTGAAAAATCCGGATCGGTTACCCCGGCAATTATTTCCCGTCCTTTCCACTGCACAATACTTTCCGGAGCCGACGGCCAACTACCACTTCCCGCCCCGAACAATTCACCCGCCAATTCTCCCAACAACAGGGCGGCATGGGTCGACCCGCTTAACCC
>CAKZLZ010000155.1 GCA_937127435.1 uncultured Verrucomicrobiota bacterium
TTTTGGTTGTTCATGCTCATGATTTATTCCTTTAATCACTAAGCACACCAACTGTCTACTTTTTCGGGGGAATCTCACCCATCGGCATGGGTTCGGCAAACCGGGGTGAGTTATGGGGCTCGCCGAACCATGCCGCCATTGGCTGGCTTCGTGCCTTCTCCGTGTGCTCCGTGGTTAAAAACTCTTTTTCCATGCTGGCGAAGTTATGTCCCCGGGTATCTACTTTGAAAGCTGAAGCCAATAGCGTGTGCCCTTGAGCTTGCCGGTTTGGATCAGGACTCCCAGGCCCACCAATTGACTGAGATCGCGGGTCGCGGTAGCCCTGGATGTTTTTGTAATCGCCAGATAGTTTTCCACTTTTAATCCCCCGATAAAACCTTCAGGTCCCGCTTGCAGCATCCGATCCAACACTTTTTCCTGACGCGGATTCAGTTGTCCCCGCACCCGGTCATAGAGTTTGGTTTTTTCAATGAGAAATTCGATACGCGCCAGCGTGGTTCGCTGTGCCTCAAGGATCACTTCGGCGAAGTAAAGGAGCCAGGCGGTAATTTCATTTCGTTTGTTATTAAACTCCAGGGCTTCGTAATAGGCCTTGCGTTGCTTTTCAATTTGAAAGGCCAGTGCGGTCAAAGAAGGTTGACCGAGACTTCCCGCAATGGATTTTTCCGCAAGTGCCCGCCCGATCCGGCCATTGCCATCCTCAAAGGGATGGATACAGACAAAATAGAGGTGAGCCATTCCGGAGCGGGTCAAGGCGGGTAACGCCTGCGAATGGTTAAACCACAGGAGGAATCGGTTCATCTCGGGTTGTAAAGAAGAGGAGGGGGGTGCCTCAAAATGAATGTGGGGGCGGTGGACCGGGCCGGAAATCACCTGCATGGGATCCGTATGACTGCGGTAAGCTCCGATGTTGCCGAGATCCTGACGTCCCCGGGTCAGCATCCGATGCCAGGAAAATAGCGTTTCATGGTTCAGCGGCTGATCAAAATTGCGGTACAGGTCCACCATCAATTCGGCGATGCCCTGCTCTGCGGGTGGAATCCGCCGTTTGTCGCTTTGCAGCCCCAATTGACGTTGGATAGAAGATTGCAGACTGTGGCGGTCAAGATATTCCCCTTCGATTTCAGAAGTTTTTAAGGCTTCGCTGCTAATGAGTTCGACTTTAAGCTGATCTTTATCCGGGTCATTCAAATGACGAAACGCCCCCAGGATCACCCCGGATTCTTTCAGGAAATCCTCTTCAATGCCTTTTAATGCAGACGCATCATAGCGAAAGTCCGGCCAGTCGTTTTGTTGCCAATTCCATTTCATGAGTTATATCCATCTCTTTTATACCTCATAATAATGTATTTTATGAGTTATAAATCAAGTTTTAATAGCTCATGGGCAATGGATGCGATGGACTACACTCCTTCCCCAGTGATAACGGATCCCAAGCAGGAATTTTTGGCCACGAAAAGGCACGAAAAGTTTCCTCCCCTAAAGCCCCGTCCCGCAGGAGGAGAGGGCAAAACCACAAAAAGCACAGAAGACACAAAAGTTAACCCCGAAATTCCCAAAACGGGGTTATAGGGGCGGCGTTTTTTTTGTGCCTTTTGTGGTCAAAAACTCTTTCTTATACCTGCTGGCGAAGGTTGAGGAATTTTGGCCACGAAAAGGCACGAAAAGTTTCCTCCCCTAAAGCCCCGTTCCGCAGGAGGAGAGGGCAAAACCACCCTGGCCGCTGGGGCGTCCTTCGGGCAGGCAAAAAGCACAGAAGACACAAAAGGTACCCCCCGAAATCCCGTAGCGGGGTTATAGGGGGTGGTTTTTTTGTGCCTTTTGTGGTTAAAAACTCTTTCTTATACCTGCTGGCAAAGGTTGGGGAATTTAGGTCGCGTACAGTTCCTGCCCATCTACTATTTACCATCTTCGGGATCTTCCCAATGGTAAGTGGCGGTTTTTCCGGTTTTATCTTTGAGGTGTCTGCGTTCCACCCATCTGGATTCAAAATTCAGGTTCTCATCGATTTTCACCACCACCAGCACGTTGAAATTCCCTTTGCGTTTCACATGCACCACCGGTTCGGTTTTCATGGGGGAGATGGTTTTCACTTCGATCATGTCCTGACCGATCCGGCCGTCCGATCCCGGGGTGTAGGGCGGATGCAATTTCAATCCGTATTGAACTTCGGCGTACATTTCCCCCAGCTCTCCCCAGAAGCTCAGATAGCGTCCATACTGATCGTGGTAACGCCGCAGCAGTGAAACCAGGGCATCCAGATATTCTTTTTTATCCGGTTCTTCTTCGCCGGCCTCGAAGTCGGCCGAACGGAAATCCGGATCCAGGCTGTGGATATATTCCCAGCTGATCCAATCTCCGTCATCCCAAATCCCTTCGGATAAATCGTTGATGGGTTTGCCGGTAATGCTGCAATGGGCTTTCATTATTTGATGCTCTCCTTCCGCTTTCAACCATCAAACCACTTTTCCCGCCTGAGGTCAAAAGGAAGCGGTGGCAGAATTCCATGAGGCGAAGCGCCAGAGTCCCCCTGGCCGTGGCTCGCGCCACGCGCGGGCAGGCGCGTTCACGCGGAAGTCCCCAAGCGGCCTTTAGGGCGCGGGTTGCGGAGCCCGTGGTAGTGAAGATTTGCCGGAGTCCCGCGTTCACGCGGAAGTCCCCAAGCGGCCTTTAGGGCGCGGGTTTCGGAGCCCGTGATAATGAAACCGGGACGTAAACGTCCCTTGAAAGCTTCCGCGTAAACGCGCCTGCCCGCGCGTGGCGCGAGCCACGGCCAGGGGGACTCCGACCCAAGACTCCGCTATTCCCTAATCCGGATCACCACCGCGCCGGTTTTGTGTCCGCCATCCACCTTGCGGTGGGCCGCCACGATGTCGTCGAGGTCATAAATCTGATCGATCACCGGCTTCAATTTTCCATCGTCCATCCACTCCCGGATCAGGGGATAGTCGGCAGGGCGTTCTTTGGCCAGGCCTTTTTGCACGCTGACAAAACGGCCGCCCTTGCGCAGCCAGGCTTTGGCGTCGGATGCCTTGAGCTTGCCCGCGGCATCAAAAATGAGATCATAGCTTTCCGCCGGCGGGCTTTCGTGGTGGTAGTCAAAAACCTGCTCCGCGCCCAGGGATTGAATCAGTTCAAGATGTTTGGGACCGCAGACGCCATCCACCGCCGCCCCGTGAATACGGGCGACCTGCACCGCGGCCACACCGACCGCACCCGAGGCGCCATGCACCAGCACCCGGTCGCCGGATTGAATATGTCCTTTGTCTTCGAGGAAACAGCGGGCAGTGGTGGCGCCAAAGGGGATGGCGGCCGCGTCGGTGAAAGACCAGTCTTCCGGCATTTTGATCAGGGTGGCCTCTTCCTTGATCACCAGAAATTCGGCCAACGCGCCAAAGTCAAACCCCGTGGCCCCGAACACCCGGTCGCCGACCTGAAAGCGGGAGACCTCCGGGCCCAAAGCCTCCACCGTCCCCGCAAATTCATAGCCCGGCAGCGTCTTTCGCGGACGGAAAAGGCCAAAGAACAGCCGCACCAGAAAAGGATCCGCCCGGCGCACCCTCGCATCCCCGGAGGTAACCGAAGAAGCATGAACCGCCACCCGGATTTCTCCCCGTCCGGGTTCGGGGACGGGAATGTCTTTGATACGCAAAACTTCAGGCGGACCATAACGGTCATGGAATACAGATTTCATAAACAGGCCGGGTTAAGTTGAAAGTTGAAAGTTGAAAGTTGAAAAATAGAAGCTGAATCTCAGAATGCAACCGTGACCCTGCACAGATTGAAATCAAAAATCCAAAGCATATTGATGCTGATTGTTTTTCTGCTCTGATGATACGGCAATGGTGAGCCGGCATAATGGGAACGAAGGCATTGCGTCACCAGCGGCCTGAAGGCCGGTGGATGAATCCGCGTAAACTGCGGAACTCTGAAAAAATGCGTTCCGAGTTCCGCAGTTCACGCGGCTTCACAGCCCCGGGATTTATCCCAGGGGACTTCAGACGACCGGTTGTGATCATAAGCGTGATTGAACGGTTTTCCGGCCGGGGGTTCGTCGGAAACATTTTCCCTGCCCGGATCTGTTCAGACCCTTTCCGTGTCATAGCGCGGATTTTCACTTGTCCGCCGGCGGGAGCTGCGGTAAATTGTCTGCATAACCTTCGGGGTAAATCATCCATAGAAGTGTTCCATATCACGGAACAACGCCAACCAGGCCAGAGCGGCCAACGGTGGTCCATCGGATGAACGGCATGCCCCTGCCGAATCAATGCGCTCTCCGGAAAGCTGTTCAGGCCGTCCTATTGGGCGGCCTGTTTTGATTTCCGGGCGGCGCAGCAACCTCAACCCAAAACCAAGGAAGCTGCACCATGACAAGTTATGAAACCCAAACCGCCGCCTTGCGGGTGGATCCCCGCAATCCGAATCACCACCTCTACCGCAACAACGGCGGTAACTGGTGGATCCATTACCGGGTCTATCCCACACCCTTCACCGCAGAGCGGGTCCGCCGCTCTCTGGGCACCAAAAGCCTCCGCCGCGCCCGGCGTCAGCGGGACCAGATTCTGGCGCGGGTGTTCCCCGGATATCCCGCCGCAGAGGAGGGGAGCCGATGACCCTGCGCATTCCCTTGACCGAGTTGCAGCAAAGGGACCGGAAAAGTCCGGGCCTGCTCAACAAAATCATTCTGCTGGAACATAAACCCCGGCCGGATTGTCCGCACTGCGGATCCGGCGACACAGCCAAATTATACGTGGGCAGTTTAAACGATCGATACAGACCGTATCTTGCCTCGATCACCACCCGGCTTAAATTGCGGCCGAATGACGTAAGGGGTGGATACTGGTGTTACCGCTGCAGCCGCGGGTTTACAAAGGAGGCGTCATGATTTTGCATATTCCCCACACCGCGACCACGTTACCTGAATACTTTTCAGAACAGACGCCGCTGAGCGATGACGAATTGCTGCGGGAGCTGTATGTGATGACCGACTGGCATATCGATCAGCTTTTCGATGCGTCCGCCGCCCGCCGGATTCGTTTCCCCTGGTCGCGTCTGCTGGTGGATGTGGAACGTTTTGCCGATGATGCGGCCGAGCCGATGGCGGAGAAGGGGATGGGACGCTTTTATACCCGCACCCACGACGGACGCCTCCTGCGGCCCGAACCCACTCCCGCAGAACGCACCAGGCTGGTAAGTCTCTACAACGACCACCACTACGGGCTCACTCAGGCGGTGGTGGAGGAACTGGAACGCCTGGGGGAGGCCCTGATTGTGGATGCGCACAGCTTTACCGATCAGCCGCTGCCCTGTAATGCCGATCAGACGCGCCCCCGGCCGGATATCTGTATTGGGATGGACTCCTTTCACAGTCCGGAGGGACTGGTGGAGGGGCTTTGCGCCCTGTTTTTTGAACGCGGATACCGGGTGGAGATCAACCGTCCCGTCAGCGGCAGCATAGTGCCGAAGCGGTATTACCGGTCAAATCCAAAGGTGAGGTCGGTAAGGATCGACGTGAACCGCCGCCTGTATTTGCACAATGACAAAGGGATTAACCGGCTGCAGTCCGACCTCCGTGACATTCTGGCCACCCTGGATCCGGAAGTGCCTGATCCCCTGCCGGTAACACTGCCGGAGCCCACCCCCAATCCGGTCCCCGAATACCGGGTGGACTGGAGTGATGACATGGTCAAACGCTCCTTCGCCACTGCCTTTAAAACCGGAAAACTGGTCCTCCCCACCAGCCGGATTAAGGAATTGGAAATCTGCAGCCTCGCTTTCGAACCCGCCGGAAGCATCCAGCTGCCGGACTGCGGACACGTGATCCTGCGTTTGGAAGAGGGTGAAACTTGAACGCTGCCTGCCCGCATGAAAGCGAAGACGTTGCCTTTTCGAAGCAAGGACCGTGGTTGTCCTACCGGGTATGGTAAAAACACCTGATCACTCACCCGAAGGATCCATGATTACCTTTAAGCCGTTTATTTATGACAAACAGGACTGTTCAAACCTTTTTAGCTTGCTGGAATTCCACTGCTCCAGCATATTTTCAGTTGCCAAGAAATGGTTTTTAATTCTTAATACACGTTCTGAAATAGTTTTGGGCCAGGAGTTTAAAGTGCTGGATGAGGTTATTAAAAAAAACAGTATGTGGTTGGGAGAATGTCCTATATGAATGAAATTGATTTAAGGTTTCTTGAAAATCAAGCTTGTGAGGATGAAGGCTTTGCCGATCCGGGAATTGAAACCTTCCGGGGGACACCGTTCGCGGCTATTGCCCGGGAGACCGGTCAAAACAGTCAGGATGCCGGACTGAAAGGTAAAACTGTTGAAGTGCGGTTTGAAAGGATATCGGTTTCCGCTTCAGAAATCCCTCAGATTGAAAAATACCGGGAAACGGTTCGTCAATGTTTGGTGGCGGCCAGGAAGCAGGAAAATCTTAAAGAAATCAGTTTTTTCGAAGAAGCAAAAAAAACGATCAACAAAGAAACGATTCACCTTCTGCGCATTTCCGATTATCACACCAAAGGATTGACGGGCCCCTGCGAGTCAGGAAAACCCTTCCATGCACTTGTAAAGTCATCCGGGATCAGCAGTAAAGACAATGAAACTTCAGGAGGTTCATTCGGCATCGGCAAAAATGCGGTGTATGCACTTTCCGATTTACAGACTGCATTTTATTCAACCGTTTATCCGGAAGGTGAAGAATTAAAGTTTCTTGCCCAGGGGAAGTCTAAATTTCGCTCTCATGAGACTGAGGAAGGGTCATTTCTCAGTGTCGGCTACTGGGGAGTAACGGAGAAATTTATGCCGGTTGATAATCCGGAAATTGTTCCTGAATGGTTAAGAAGAACGGAAGTGGGGACCACAATCTGTGCTCTGGGAATGCGGAGCGCTGAGAACTGGCAGAATGAAATTATCGCATCGGTTCTTCAGAATTTTTTTCAATCGATTCACAATGAAGGCATTCGTTTTATAGTCGACGGCGTTCAGGTTGCGAAGGAGCATGTAAATGACCTTTTTTCCGACCCCGGTATTATTGAAGGTGCAAATCAAACCGGTCACGGGGAGGACTTTGATTTTTCAGCAAAACTGTACCGCTGTCTGTTGGAAGAAGAAGTGGAAGAAAATGAGATTGACGTTAAAGATGTTGGTAAATTCCGTATTAGAATGCTGAAAGAAGAAGGCTTCCCCAAACGGATCGGTATTCTCCGGAACGGCATGTATATCACGGATGAGTTGGGGAACTTCGGGGACCGGTTCCGGCGTTTTCCCATGCACAGCGATTTTATTGCTTTGGTGGAACCTGTAGATGAAGATGCGGGTAAATGGATGAAAATCCTGGAAAATCCGAAGCATGATTCCCTTGATCCTGAAAGGCTCTCCAATGACGCTGACCGTAAAGCCGCGAAAAAAGCGGGTAAAGAATTAGCTAATAAAATCAGGGAGCATGTCAAAGCTTTTGCGAAAGCGGCGTCGGGGCCGGAAACGGATTTGGATGAACTCAGCCAATTTTTTGCGGTGGACCCCAAAGGGGTGGAACATGAGGATGGTGAGCTGGATTTAACCACTTCTAAAATAAGCAAACCTCCAACACAACCCCAAAAACGAACCCCGCCAAAACTTCCTAAAGAAGATGAAGATGAAGGTGAAGGGGATGAAGGTGGCGGTCAGCATGGAGACGGGGACGAAGGTGAAGAAAGCGGAGGTGCCGGATCCGGAGCCGGTGGGGGAGAGGGTGGCACCGGAAAGAACAAATCAAAGAAACCGGTCAGGATGGAAAAACTTAGAACGGTAATTCCTGACCCTGAGCACCCCGCCGTCCGCCGGGTATTTTTTACCCCGTCCGTAAACGGAACGGTTTATCTCGGATTGGAATATACCGGCGTTTCCGATTCGGAGAGTATTCCCTTGAAAGGTGGAGGGATGAAAGTGGACTGTGAGCGGGGGAAACGGATTTCCGTAGACGTTGAGTTTGAACAGCCGTACAGCGGACCGGTTGAAGTGTATGGTTGGAAACAGGAGGAATCGGTATGAAATTCCGACAGGATATGCTTTTCGGACACCCTGTTCTGATTCAGGAAAGTGATGATTATGGTTCAGGAAGTTTTCAAATGGTCTTCGCAAATCCGGTGGTTGAGGTTCCTGATCTGGTTATCCGGGTAAAACCTGAACTGAAGAGTCCGGATCTGAGGAAATTGATAGATCAGGGTAAAGCGGTATGCGGTTTTTATATAATATGTGAGGATACCTTTTATAACCGCTTTTATCCAACCGGGACGGAAGAAGGTGAATTCAGACTTGAGGCCCATGATTTTTCCGGTGCCGTCAGGCTCAGAGGCGTGGTTGTGTCCAAAGGAATGATTCAGGATTTCAGTAGCGAAGTTCTGAACCCTGAGTTCGGGGATCGAACGAATTTACCGGCAGCGTCTATTCTCGCATTGGACGGCGAACAAAAGTTCGCGGTGGGTCAGATCAGTAAAAAACCATTCGAGTCCATATTCTCCCTGGTGGAAAACAGCACCTTGATTCCAGGGAAAATAGTCGTGGACACCGGCACGGATAAAATTCAAATCGGTGTCCATCCGCTCACGAAAGCAAATATAGATGAATTCCGGCTTACGGAAGCGGGAAAGATTATTCTTCTGAATTCGGTTTACATGCCTGCGGTGATGGAGTTGTTGCATCAAATCAGTGGTAACCTCGAGACTGTGGAGGATCGTCCATGGTTTCCAGTGTTTTCCGCAAAGTGTGCGGTTGCGGGAATAAATATGGATGATCCGAACCCTCTCGCAGATGCCCAAAAACTTTTATCGGATCCTTTCACCCGCCTTGAAGACAAAACCATCAAAGAGAGGTTATTGGCATGAGTGTGCCCCTTTGTTACTTATCCCAATCTGTTCACGATGAATTGGAGGAGAAAATAGCCGCAAATTTGGATCTGTACCTGGATGAGGGATTCAAATCGAAAGCCGGATTCCCCGGTTGGGGGATTGATACGGGACTGAAAATCGACCAAGAAATATTTTTAGTTATGGATCCTGAAGCGACGGCGATGGCGGACTGTAAAAACTCTCTACTTGTATACAAGGCTTTGCAGAGCATTCCTCCAGCACTCGCATGTGATTCAAGGCTATGGACGCGACTCACCCATATTGAAGCATTTGATTATAGTAGAGCAAGATGGTTAAAGCCCGAAATAGGTGAAGACAATGTTCGTCAGATTGAACTCCACTTTTTTGCAAGTGGCAGAAGGGTATTGAGGGATTATAATGCTATTGCACGTTTGTGGTGGAATGGTTATATAGCTAATAAATGTAGACCAGATGATCCTGAAAGTGCGTTAAATCTGATCTTATCAAGCGCAGACATTCGGTCAGCAACGATTCAACGTACTTGGATTTCATTCAGAACACCGCTTCTTGCTGGAATTCTACGCATTATGGAACGAGTAGATGAGCTTCAGCATAACAGGCAATCTTTTCGAGATTTCATGAAGAATGTAAATGCATTGGGGGGAGGGTTGGTTTTTGAGATTATGCCGGATAATGAAATCGATAAATTTTTAGAGCAGTGTATCAATTAATGATATATTATATTTTTCGTTGTATTTGGCTAAATTTCGTCAGGAATTATAGGTGGTTTTGACTATAAATCATATAAGATTATTATCCAGTTTTACCCTTTGGTTTGTCTGAGTTAAATTTGATGTGTACCAAGATGTTGGTCATACACTATCATAGGTTTAAGTCGCTTATTCCTATCTAACTTGACTTATAGTCTGTAGACTTATAGTGCAAGTTTGGTCTATATGTTCATATTATGAGCAAAGATCATTCCTTAACCTTACTGGGCCTTAATGTAAGGCGATTTCGCGAATCAAATAATTTTACGCAAGAAGCGCTTGCTGAGCGTTGTGAACTAGATTCTACTTACATCAGTGGCATTGAACGTGGCGTTCGAAACCCTAGCCTTCTAAGCCTGATTCGACTAGCGAAGGGTTTGAACTCTACGGTCTCCGCCCTCTGTGAAGGAGTGGAATAATGGCAGTTTCATCTATCAAATACGGAGAGGCTGTTCAGAAAATATCTTCTGCTTTATTAGCGAAAAATTTCAAAGGGGTGGAGCTAGCTGAGCTTGATGCTGCTGTGTCCCATTGGCTGATGAATGGGCGGTCAAAAGTACCGTTTTTAAATCAACATCAGCAAAAAGCAGCAAACGAAATTATATATGCAATATTTGGAGAAGGGAAAATCTCTGACGTTCTTAGGGAAACTGCTGAACAATTATCATTTAAAATTGATTTTTCTGATATTCCTTTTCCTCCTGTAAAAGATCCAAAGTTTACATTTATTGATTTATTTGCAGGTGTGGGAGGTATTCGATTAGGATTTCAGCAACTGGGTGGGGAATGCGTCTTTTCCAGTGAATGGGATGAAGCTGCAAAAAAAACATACAGTTTAAACTTCGGTGAATATCCATACGGAGACATCACTAAAATTGGTGAAAAATTAATACCAGATCATGATATCTTACTGGCAGGGTTTCCATGTCAGGCGTTTTCTATCGCGGGCTATCGAAAAGGTTTCGATGATGAAAAAGGGAGGGGGAACCTGTTTTTTGATGTTTATCGGATTATCAAAGAAAAACGCCCGAGGGCGTTTATGCTGGAAAATGTTAAGAATCTAGAGGGGCATGACAAAGGTAACACTTTTAAGGTTATTACTGAGTATTTGCAAAATGCAGGATATTCCGTAGTTTCAAAAGTTTTAAATACGAAAGACTATGGCGGCATACCACAGAATAGAGAGCGTATTTTCATTGTGGGCTTCCGAGATGAAGTTAATTGGGAAAAAGTACAAAATCCAACCAGCACTTCTAGATTTGAATGGCCAAAGAAAAAAACATTACGTAAAACTATTAAAGATTTATTAGAGGTAGATGTCAACGATTACTATTACTACAATAGGTACGATTGCTATAAACAGTTAAAAGAAGTAGCAACTTCAAGAGATACTGTTTATCAATGGAGACGAGTGTATGTACGTGAAAACAAAAATGGAGTATGTCCAACCCTTACAGCAAACATGGGCACGGGGGGGCATAATGTTCCATTAGTACTGGATTCAAAAGACATTCGAAAACTCACCCCACGGGAATGTTTTAGACTTCAAGGTTTCCCTGAAAAATATGAATTCCCAAAAAAAATGGCTAACTCGCACCTCTATAAACAGGCAGGTAATTCAGTGTCCACTCCAGTGGTTAAAGCTGTTGCTGAACAAATACTGAAAGCAATGGATTTATAAGTATGTTTTATGAAAACCAACATGCAGATACTCATAAAAAGTATCGTCAATATTTAAAGGTTATCGGGGCATTATCAAAACTGAGTTCTGATTCAGAAACACCTTACTTATATTATCGAATGGCTGAGAAGGTTTTCTGTGCGTCATTTGAAGCAAAGGACTTGAGCCGTAGTGATGTTTCTTCTGATGCTGCAAAAGATGGAGTTGGTATAGGGTTGAAAACTTTTCTTGCTGGAAACAATCAGACTTTTCAGAAAGTGGCGGAATTTAATAAAGCACGTTCCAGCTATAGTCATTTATCTTCGGAAGATCTGGTTTTTGAAATAGCTAGACTGCGAAATAAAAGATTGAATTTTACAAGAAATGCTTATGATTTAGATAAAGCAATCTATCACTGTGTAGTGCGTGATGCGATGGAATTCAGAATTTTTGAAGAGTCTATGGCAGACATAGATGTTGATTCGATTCAAAATATAAAAAAGAAAAGAAACACTATTACTTTTGAGGATGGTAATGCAGAGTATTCTTTTTCGCTCTCTAAAAGTACACTGTTGAAACGATTTATAACTTCAGAGTATGTTGATCGTTTTGTTGTTCGAGTACTTGATAATCCACTCGATGAACTTGTTTCTTGGTTTAATGAGTCTTCATCAACTACTTCTGCTCCAATCAGAATAGTTAAATCCATTTTTTTACCACTTTACGGAAGAGGGGGTAGGGTTTTTGACCGTAGTGGATTAAACCAATGGAATGCAATGGGGCGAAAACGTGATCCAAATGAAATATATATTCCCGTACCCATATGGATACATAAAAAGTTCCCTACCTTTTTTCCAGATAGAGAAACACCATTTGATTTAATTCTCCCTAATGGAAAAAGCCTCAAGTCAAAAATATGCCAAGATGGTGGAAAAGCATTGATGTCATATTCAAACAAAGAACTAGGCAAGTGGCTCTTAAGGGATGTATTAGGTCTCGAAGAAGGTCAGCTTGTCACTACTGAATCTCTTATTGATCTGGGCATTGATTCCGTACGTATTGACAAACTCTATGATGGTACTTTTGAAATAAATTTCTCTAAACTTGATTCATACGAACATTTTCGATCTATGATTTCAAAAAGGTAATTTTATTATGAAATATTTTTATGTAAAACTTAGTTGCCCCAAAGGAAATGACGATGAAAAGTTTCGAGAATTAATTTCCAGCCTTATTGCACATGAAGATCATGAGTTTCATTTTGTAAATATACCGAATAGACTGACTGAAGCCTCACCAGGTGATATGGTATTTGTTCAACTAGGTGGTGATGCTAATGTTAAGCGAGGTTACTTTACCGATCCGGACCTACAGAATTTTGAAAATGGTCTGTATGGTATATGTAAGGTCACTGAAGTGTTAATTAATGAAAAAGAATTTAAAGGTATAGTCTATCCGATTGAGTCATCTGTGACAAAAATGGATTTATACCTGTACCCTCAATTTATTGATAATTTAGGTATTGTAACTAAAGGTATTGCTACTCAAGCTGGGTTATACGGTTTAAGTGAAAGCACGGCTTTTTCCTTTTTAGATTATTTAAACCAGAATTCTTTATTGGGTAACAGCGCTAAGTTTGTTGAAACTTTACCATATGCGGGCGTGTTAGAAGCTGGTGTTTCTGAGTTTATGGAAAATAACAACGCTCATGAAGTAAATTCCTATCTCTCGTATTTAAACGCAATGGGTTTAGAGAAAAAGAGTAATAACAGGATCGGTTCAGAATTCTCAGCTCGGAATTTTTTGATTGCTGAATTCATCAAGTGGTTTTCATTAGAAGAAAACTTCCGAAAATCATATGAGGGATTAGTCTCTTCAGAAGTATTGAAGTTTTGGGACGATATTTACTTTCATGGTGCCTTGTTTGATGTTGATCCTGATGATCATGTTCAATCGATTGAGATTATTAGAGAAAAAATCAATAGGTTAAATCACGATTCACAAAAATGGATTATGTATGATCGTGCTACAAATAAAGGAGCACCTAAGGCGGTTTTGGGGGAAAATAATTATCTCAGGTTCTTGACTGATTTTTTTTCAAATGAAAATAATCGTGATGAAGTTAGAAAGAATAAGGAAAGGACCCAGGATGTGCTAGCAATAGATGATGCTGGTGCATTTGAAATAGAATCCTTCACCCAAACACTCAATCAAGTGGGAATTTCTTTCAAGCCTGAATTACCCCAAGAAGCAGTTGCCGGCATGCAGGCCAAACCTTTTCTGATTCTTACCGGCCTTTCCGGTTCCGGTAAAACCAAATTGGCGCAGGCTTTTTCTACTTGGATTTGTGAAACTGGTGATCAGCTTCGACTTATCTCGGTGGGTGCGGATTGGACGAGTAATGAAAATCTGTTGGGTTATCCGAATGCTTTGGAGGCTGGGAATTATTGCAAGCCGGATAATGGGGTGTTGGATTTGATTTTGGCGGCGCAGGCGGATCCGGAACATCCTTACTTTTTGATTTTGGATGAGATGAATTTGTCGCATGTGGAGCGGTATTTTGCCGATTTTCTGTCGGCCATGGAGTCGGGGGAAGCGATTCATTTGCATGATGACACGGATGCCGACTGGAATGGGGTGCCAGCCAAACTGACGATTCCGAAAAACCTGTTTGTGATCGGGACCGTTAACGTGGATGAGACCACTTATATGTTTAGTCCGAAGGTTCTGGATCGTGCGAATGTGATTGAGTTCCGGGTGGATGACGATGAAATGGAATCCTTTTTGGCGAATCCGGTGAAACCAAAGTTGGAGGACCTTGCGGGTCAAGGGAAAGGATATGGAAAAGCCTTTGTAAAGGCGGCCACATCGGATGTCAGCTTGGATGAAGCGCTTCGTAAGCAGGTTTCGGATGTATTGATGACCTTTTTCCCGGCATTGAAAGAGGCGGGGGCGGAGTTTGGTTATCGTTCTGCGCATGAGATTTGCCGTTTTGTGCATTTCTATATGGAGCTGTCTGAGGGGGAGGGCGATTTCGATGCGGCCATGGATGCTGCGGTGATGCAGAAGTTGTTGCCGAAGCTGCATGGGTCCAAAAAGAAGCTGGGGCCGGTGTTGGAAACCCTGATCCGGCTTTGTTTGAAGCCGGAGGCCCGTCCGGAAAATGATCCGATTAAAGCAGAGGTGCTGACAAAAGAAAACGCCTTGTACGGGGTTTCGCTGGAGAAACTAAAGCGGATGCGTCAGCGCCTGGCGGAACACGGATTCACCAGTTTCGCGGAGGCGTAGAAAGGGGTGTGAATTTTGTAGCGAAATATGTGTGCATTGCGTTACAAATTTTGGCGGGATTTCCCGAAGGAATCCATCCGGAATAAAATACAGAAGCGTATACAGGAGATCGGTCGGGGCTGGTGTTTTTGCCCCGGATGCGGGACATGTTCCAGCTTCTTTTTTCAGGTGTGAGATGATCAGGCACGTTTACCGATTACCACAAGTTCTTCCCGACTGGAAGAATACAACCCGCCTGCTTTAGTCAGTTTCCCGGCCTTCAAATGCAGAAATGGAAGCCGTTGGCTTCCTGGTCCCTGAAAGGGACGGCGTACCCTAGCCGGGGGGTGAGCCTGCGACACCCCCGGAAAGGTTTATTCATTTGGGAAATCCTGAAGGGATTTTTTACCTGCCCTGTCGCATCCTGGCATCGGAGATGAGAAACGCCTTCAGCGTTTTCGTTTTGTTATGTGTGGCACAGGGTTTCGCATGCTCAACCCTGCGCTACGGTGAACAAGCCTTTCAGGCTTTCTCAGACGGCGGTGAGAAGGTGTAGCGGCTGAATACAAAGTTTTCGGTTGCTTGTCAGAAAAACAAGGTTCTGTTTCTGACGAAATGGATACCGCAGGGAGCTTGGAATATGGATTTACAGGGCGCATCCCGTAATTCGTTTTACACGGAGATGCGGATATGGCAAAGGTTCGTAGTTCTGCGCCTGCCCGAAGGACGCCCCAGCGGCCAGGGGCCTCCGCAGTAAAAATCTTCCTGTTCTTCCATCGGGGGCGATGGAGCTACTTTGGGCGGAGGCATGATGATGGAGATTTTTCTGGATATTCTTTCTATTGTGTGACAAAAAATGGGTGTTATTTGTCACACTTTGTTATGTCGGAACGTACTCCTTCACTTCGAGAACAGATGTTGTCCCGGATCCAGTCGCATGGACGGGGCTGGGTATTTACGCCTTCGTCGTTTGAGGATATGTGCAGGCGGTCGGCCATATCGACCAATTTACAGCGTCTGCGGGAGGCCGGGATCATTCGGCAGTTGGCGAGAGGCCTGTATGATTATCCTGAAATCCATGAAAAGCTGGGGGTTTTGGCACCGTCCGTCGATGCCATTGCGGAAGCGCTGGCAGGCAGGGAGGGGATCCGCTTGCAACCCACGGGGGCTTATGCTGCCAATATGCTGGGGCTTTCGACGCAGGTTCCCACGAAGGTTATGTTTTTAACCGATGGACCTTCGCGCAGAGTGAAGGTGGGGAATCAGGAGATCACGCTGAAACAGACGTCCCCAAAAAACATGGCTACCGCAGGTAGAATCAGCGGGCTGGTGATTCAGGCCCTGCGTTATTTGGGCCGGCAGCAGGTGGATGAAAGGACCTTGAATACCCTGGCGGACCGTCTGGACGGGGAGGCCCTGAATCAATTAAAATCGGATATCCGGTATGCACCTGGCTGGATTGCGGATCTGATCCGTACCCTGCAGAACCGAGCGGAGTCCGGTTCATGAATGCGTTTGCCCGGCTCCCGCTTTCAGAGCAGGCCTTGTATTTCCGGCAGGCGGCCCAAAAGATGAACCTGTCGGCAGAGGCGGTGGAGAAGGATTTCTGGGTAGTGTGGGTTCTGGGCCGGTTGTTCTCATCGGCATCTCTGGGACCAAAAATTTTATTCAAAGGTGGAACGAGTCTCTCCAAAGTGTTTGAGCTCATCGACCGGTTTTCGGAGGATATTGATCTGATTCTGGATTGGAATGAACTGGCGGGTGAGCCACCAATGGCGGAGCGCTCCAGGACAAAGCAGGACCGTTTTAATAAAAGCGTATCGCAGATCTCCCGTCGGTATATCGCTGAGAACTTTCTCCCGGAAGTCGTTCATCAGTTGGATGGGCTCTGTACGGCCTCTGTAGAAGAGTTGGCCGCGGATGTCATTGCGATTCAGTATCCCTCCAGCTTTGCAAGTGAATACCTCCGCCCGGAAATCCGCCTGGAAATCGGTCCGCTGGCACAATGGATTCCCAATGCGCGCTTCAGGGTCCGTTCTTATGTGTCGGATGTATTTCCTGAGCTCTTCAAGGTTCCGGACTGTGAAGTACAGGTGATCAAACCGGAACGCACCTTCTGGGAAAAAGCGACGATCCTGCATCACGAAGCCCACCGCCCGGATTCCTCGCCGGTGCCTGCCCGCTATTCCCGACATTACTATGATCTGTATCTGATGTCCCGGGATGCGGAGGTGAAAGAGGCGGCACTGGGGGATATGGCGCTGCTGGCGTCGGTGGTGGCCTTCAAGCAGAAATTTTATCCTCGCGGCTGGGCAAAGTACGAACAGGCAAAGCCGGGCAGCCTGCGGCTGATGCCGCCGGAGAGAATCCTGAAGGCGATGCGTCAGGATTACCGTGCGATGGGGGAAATGATTTTTGGCCGGCATCCGTCCTGGGAGGAGATCATGGAGGGACTGACGGCGCTGGAGAATGAAATCAATTTCGCCGGGGAAGGCGAATGAACGTGACGGGGCGGGAGGCTTCCGGAGGTCTGCTGAAAGTGAATGCTCTGTGCGGGAGCGGGTCCGGTGGGCACGCCATCCGGATTTACGGAGAGTTGGAACAGGGGGCACTCTTCGAAAACGGCCGTTATGAATATGAGCTGGATTCCCCGGATTTTTCCCTGCAGGAAATCCCCGGGGTGATCCGCCACAGCCGGATTCAGCAGGACGGAGAGCGGGGGCTGATCGAGCCCGGGAATTATGTGGGATTGTTGAAGCTGACGCTGCTGGAGCGGTCCACGGGAGTCAAAGTGGCGGAAACGCATGTGGATGTCTGCTCGCGTAAATTGTCTTATGAATCCGAATACCGAAAGATGCTGGAGGATATTGCGGATCGTTGTGCGGATTTTCTGTTGCAGTTGGAGTCTCCGGTGGAGCAGCATTTTGTGCCGGATGATGAACAGTCTGAGGCCACCTTGGCGCAGCGACTTTATTTTCTCAAGAGTCTATTGGGTGGTGCGGATTTTCAAATGGCGGTGCAGCGGATTGTGTCCATGCCCAATACCCAATGGACACAGGAAATTAAAAGTGTGGATGTGCGACGGAGCCGTCGTTTGGGGCGGAAGGAGGTCCGTCAGTTTGCTTCCGCATCCCGTCGCATGGCCACCCCGGAAACGCATTCGCTGTACGGCCGCCTGGGCAGTCTGCCGGAGAAACTCGCGGTGGAGGACAAGCGGGATACGGTGGATACACCGGAAAACCGTTTCGTGAAATATGCCCTGCAGATCTTTTCGCAGTGTCTGGAAGATCTGCTGCTGAAATTTTCAGGGAAGAACGAGATGAAGTATCCGGGTCTGCAGTCCGAAATCGGCGCGTTGATTGAGGAGCTGGAGGAAACCCTGTCGCATGAAGTGTTTAAACAGGTGTCGATGCCTACGCTTTTGCCTTTGAACAGTCCGGTGCTGCAGCGGAAAGAGGGATATCGTCAAGTGTTGCGGGCCTGGATGCTGTTTGAATTGGCGGCCCGGTTGAGTTGGGAAGGAGGGGACGATGTATATGAGGGAGGAAAACGGGATGCGGCCGCGCTGTATGAATACTGGGTGTTCTTTAAATTGTTGGATCTGGTGGCGGAGCTGTTTGAACTTGAAAAGCCGTTGGTTGAAGCGTTGATCAACGACAAGGATTTGGTATTAAAACTGAAAGCCGGAAAACACATGCCGATCAAAGGCTTGTATACAGGAGCGGGTCGGCCTTTGCAGATTGAATTCAGTTATAATCGGAGTTTCGGGGTCAACAGTTATCCCGAACAGGGCTCCTGGACCCGGCAGATGCGTCCCGACTATACTTTATCTTTGTGGCCGGCGGAATTCACGGCCACGGAAGCAGAGAAGCAGGAGGTCATCACCCATGTTCATTTTGACGCCAAATACAAAGTAGATCGGTTGACTGAACTGTTTGGCAGGTCGGATGAAGATCTGGATGAGGAAAAACAGCAACAGCGGTCGGGAACCTACAAACGGGGAGATCTGTTGAAGATGCATGCCTACCGGGATGCGATTCGTCGTTCCGCAGGGGCCTATGTTTTATATCCGGGACCGGAAAAAGAGGCACCTCCATTTCGTGGGTTTCATGAATTACTTCCGGGGTTGGGGGCCTTTCCATTGCGTCCGGATTCGACGGATGATGGATCCAACGCAGTGAAGCTGTTTTTAAAAGAAGTGGTGTCGCATGTCTGCAACCGCGCGTCCCAGCATGAGCAGCAAAGTTATCATACCTACCGGATACATAAACAGGGGCCTCCGGACAAAGTGCAGGAGTTGTTGCCGGAGATTGAAACCACAACAGGTGTGCGGGGTACACCGGTGGTGGATACACCCGTACTGGTCGGGTTTTATAAAGGGACGCCGCACTTGGAATGGATTCAGAAAACAGGGCTCTATAATTTCCGTACCGGGTCAGGCCCGGGATCGCTTGCACTTGGCCCCGGTGTATCCGATGCACGGTATGTCCTGCTCCATGGCCCGGGAGAGCTGGTAAGCGGGCGGCTTTATCAGGTCGTCGGTGCCGGGCCAAAGGTCTATGCAAAAGAAGCGCTGGTGGAAAAGGGCTATCGAACAGAGCCGAGCCAGCCGTATTATATCGTGTATGAGTTGGATAATTTGAAGCAGGGTAATCCGTTGAAAGGTTACACGTGGGATGTGAGAAAGTTGTCCGGGTGGAAGGAACATCGGGGCTCTGGGTATCCTTTTGCCACTACGCTTTCTGAATTAATGAAAACCCGGGTTTGAATCAGAACGTATTCGGGGCGGGGCATGTGAAGCGGTTGCGCCCGGACCCCTCCGGGGCCCTTTTGTCTTTTCGATATTGGGCGGCCCCGGGGCTGCGCTCCTGCGTCGTTGACCCCGGGCTAAGTGCGTTTGCCCCTCCGGGGCAGGTTGGATATTTGAATATGTCGGGGGCTTTGTTCCGTTCTTTTTCACGGGGCCGTATCGTAAAATTATTTTGGACTCCCCCGGAGGGGGAAACGCATTCAGCCCGGGGGCCATGCCCCCGGGATCATAATTCCCAAAACTGTTGCGCCCCGGAGGGGGTGCGGGCGATTGTGGTCAGCAATGGGGCCGTGGTCCCTTGCATTTCGCCATTTTAAAACACCGTTTTTGTCAATCAATCGATTGGGTTTGTCTGCATTTAGGAAAGGTACTGCAGCCCCAGAATTGCTTGCCGGTATTAGGGCCTTTTCGGGCGGTGCGGCGTTTCATGAGGGCACCGCATTTTGGGCAGGTGCGGGGTTGGTCCTCTTGGTCGGGAACCGGAGATGTGAAGGATTTCTTGGCCGGTTCGGCTGCTGGAGAGGGAAGGCCGCGGTTGCCGGTTCTCAGGTTTTGCACATGAAGCTGGTGGGTGGCGCGGGTGGGATCGAGCCGGGCAGACTGAATCGTATCATGCATGTGCTGCACTTGCTCTTTGGTAAAATGATGGGTGCTGAACTGTTGGATGTAATTCTGGCACTTCCTGATGCTGCCTACATTGGGTGGCATTTCGGTTTTGAACGTAGCGTCGCCGGTGAAGGCTATCAGGGAGTGGACCTGGTCTTTGGGGAGGTTCAACAATGCGCGTAGCGTTTCAGTATGTTTGAAATTTTGGCGCAACGGGTTCTGAAATTTTGTTTTCTTTTTATATATGACCTGCGTCCAGGTGCGTTGTTGTTCCGAACCGAAAATCCACCCCTGCATATGTTTGGTTTCGATACAGAAAACTCCACAGGGTGATAGAAATATGTGATCGATCTGGGTGGTGCCATTTCCCGTTGGTAGGGTTACGTCGTGCAGTACTTTATTATCAGATGGGCCTTTTGTAAATAGTGCAGATTTTACAACCGCTTCTCCCCGCCTTCCCTTTGCGGCCGGAGTGTTCAGCAGCTGAAAAAACAGCCCGAATAGAGTCAAGACAACCGATACCAGAAGTATGTTAGGTGGTATTGCAGATAATATGTCTACAAGTTCCATTCGTCAGTCAGTTGTTTTTTATAGGGTTCATGTTCAGGTCATCTCCTGTAGCTTTTTCTAACACTATGCAATGTTAATTCTCACTACGCACTTCTCAGATTTGTTTCCCGGGAAGCTGAAATGACGCAACACCTTTGGTGTAGATGATTTTTTATATGAAGGGTCCTGGGGTAGGGCCTCGTTTCTCGACCCAACCCCAGGCTATTGGAGGTAACCCCTTTGGGGTTGAAATCGGAATTGAGATGGGGAAAGCTCATAAGGGCTGGGCGGGAGGCGATTCTTCTTCATCCTACTCCTAATCGTAATCGTATTTGCGTCAGGTGGTTTTTTATGGGGTCCCCCTGAACGCAATTGCCCCCGTACGGGGTGCGGGGAGAAGAGTGGGGATGATCAGGCTGGAAAGCCTGCGTTACGTTTGGGGTCCGGGGCTGCTTTTCCGGGGCTGCGCTCCTTCGTCGCTGACCCCGGGCTAGGTGCGTTTGCCCCTCCGGGGCAGGTATTGGTATTTGAATCTGTCGGGAGTTTTGCCGGGGAAGGAGCGGAAGGGATAAGCGGGCGGATGCGGGCCTTGCGTTTTAACATCATGGACCGCAAGATCTGCCTCTTTCAATGCCCCTCTAAGATTGACTCAAACTTGACATACAGGGTTGACACATAAGTTGACTTATACTTTACTTACTGCATGTCCTATAACCCACAATATACGATTACACCCGCTTTGTTATCTCTGGTTGAGGAGATTGCGGTCTTGCGGGAGCGCATTGAAGCAGCCACGGTATCTCTGTCATGGATTCCCAATCTGCAGAAGGATACCCGGGTGCGGAATGGCCATGCCTCTACCGCGATAGAGGGGAACCCGCTGACCTTGGAGCAGGTTCGTGCTTTAGAAGAAGGCAGGGAATTGATGGCGTCTGATGAGCGCTCCGAACGGGAGGTGTTGAATTATTTTGCGGGTTTACGTTTCATAGAGAAAAATGCGAAGCGCGGGGGTATCACCCATGAAGACCTGTTTACGTTGCATCGTCTGCTTGCCGATACGGTGATGGATCAGGGACAGGCCGGAACGTATCGCTCGATTCAGGTCCGGGTGGGAAATCATTTTCCGCCCGCCGCCGCCGATGTATCCCCGTTGATGTTTGAACTGCTTGAATGGTGGAATACTGAATCCCGAAACCTTTCTCCGGTGTTGAGTTCCGCCATTCTTCATTACCGCTTTGAGGACATTCATCCCTTTGCGGATGGCAATGGCCGGATGGGTCGGGCACTGGCCTTATGGGATCTGTACCGGAGGGGATTTGATGCGCATGCCTTGTTTTCTGTGGATGAATATTATTGGGAGGACCGCGCCGCTTATTATGCTGCGTTGGCCCGGGTGAGTCAGGCCGGAGAAGACCTGACGGAATGGCTGGAATATTCAGCCCGGGGATTGAGACAAACGCTGGAGCAGGTCTGGCTGCGTCTGCAGAAATTCCAAGCGTCCCATGCAGTGGAAAAAATTACCCTGACTCCCCGGCAGGAAGAGCTTCTGGGTCTATTGCGGGATCATGGCAGTCTCAGTCCGGCAGAGATCTGGGATCACTTGAAGGTCTCCAGGCAGGGTGCCATGAATATCCTCAGCCCGCTTTTGAAGGCAGGACTGGTTGAAAAAAGGGGAACGAAAAAGACCGGACGGTATTTTTTGACTCAGGCGTAAAAGAAGGGTGGATGAGGGATAAAGAAAAAGGGATAAGGGGGGTGGGGGCGCCCCTTGAATTTTTTTCCGCGGTGTTGTAAAATACGGTATGAATGTGAAGGATTTCCAGGCGGTGTTTTTTGATCTTAGCGGGGTCTTGTATGACGGGGAAGCGCTGATCCCCGGCGCGGTGGAGACGGTTGAGGCCGTCCGGTCACTGGGGATGACCCTGCGTTTTGTCACCAACACGGCGACCCAAAGCCGGGCGCAAATCCTCCGTAAACTCCAGCGCATGGATATTCCACTGCGGGATGACGAACTTTTTACCGCTCCGATGGCGGCGCTGGCCCGGGTGAAAAAAATGGGTCTGCGTCCCTATTGCCTGATTCATGAACAGCTGAAGGCGGATTTTGAGGTCATTGATCAGCAATCCCCCAATGCGGTGGTTCTCGGGGATGCCCGTGAGGATTTAACTTTTACCCATCTCAACCGGGCCTTTCAGATTGTGCAGAAGGGCGGCCCGCTTATTGCCATCGGATACAACCGTTATTTCCGCGAGGAGGGGGCGTTGATGCTGGATGCCGGCCCCTTTGTCAAAGCGCTGGAATGGGCCGCGGATGTGCAGGCGGTAGTGACCGGTAAACCCAGTGCGGATTTTTTTCAGGAAGTGGTGGCTTCTACCGGAATGTCTGCGGAGCAGTGTCTGATGATTGGTGACGATGCGGAGGCGGATGTGGCGGCCGCCGTTTCCGCCGGTTTGGGAGGATGTTTGGTCAAAACCGGGAAATATGAACCCGGAGATGAAAAGAAGCTGCCCGAAGGGGCGGAGGTGCTCCCCTCGGTGGCGGGGTTGTGTGCCTGAATCCTGAAGTGTATCCGCGCACAACGGAAAGATCAACGGGTGCTTGAATCCCTATGGATCTCCGGGTATGTTCACGGTATGAATGTAAACGACAACAGCCGGTTGGTATGGAGCGATGAACGTGGCGGGGCGGTGGGGGACAAGAGCTCAAAGAATCAGCGGAAACAGAAGAAAAAAAACAAGGCGGCGCCGGCGGCGCAGAGCGGCGGGGGCTTTCCCAAGGACGGGGTGGTGCGGGTGTGCCGGGAAAAAAACGGGCGCGGCGGTAAAACCGTCACCGTGCTTTACGGCGTGCCGGGATCCCAGGGGGATCGGAATGATTTATTGAAAAAGATCAAGCAACTCTGCGGATGTGGCGGGGCTTTAAAAGGTTCTTTCCTGGAGATCCAGGGGGATCAGCGGGACAAGATCATGGTCTTCCTGCAGGAGCAGGGGATGGAGGCCAAGGCGGCGGGCGGGTAGCGGCGAAGCCGCGGAGGCCGGAGGTCGGAAGTCGGAGGCCGGAAGTCGGAGGCCGGAAGTCGGAGGCCGGAGGTCGGAAGTCGGAGGCCGGAAGTCGGAGGCCGGAAGTCGGAGGTCGGAGGTCGGAAGTCGGAGGTCGGAGGTCGAGTGTGATCGAACATTGAAATTTTGTAAATCCTGTACTACCTTTCCAATTCCCATTTCCCCAATTCCCAACTCCCACTTCCCTATGGCACGAAATTTCGATACGCAAAAAAATAAAGAACCGCTCTACTGGGCGATTGGTCTCCTCATTCTTACCTTGTGGTGCGCGCATGACGGATGGTTTCCGTCTGAAAGCAAATTGGAGAAGTATCCGGAGTTTCCTGCCTCCGCGTTTTCTTTGGGTTTGGAATATGAATTTTACCGCTTCAACCGGGTGACCGCGGTAATTACCGGGTTGGCGTCGGCGGTGATGGCCGGGGTGTTTGTGGTGATCAACCGTCCTTGAATCTGTCATGCCGTCCCTGATTCCCATCTGGTTTGATATCGACGGCACGATTTTGCATACCCGCGCCGGGCTGGGTGCCTTTCAAAAAGCATTGTTTGACACCTATGGCTGGCAGGACAGTTTCGAATCGGTGGTGTTTGCCGGCAATACGGATCTGCAGGTATTGATGGATCTCTCGCGGGTGCATGCCGGCGATGAGAACGCGGGTTTGAAGGATTGCCACCGTCTGTTTGATTGCATGGCGGGTCATTTGGATGCGGGACTCGCGGAACGTCCTCCCCAAATGGTGCCGGGGGCTGCGGAACTTATTCAAACCTTGGTTGAGGATCCGCAGGTCCTTTTAGGCCTGATTACCGGCAACGCCCGGGACTGTGCCTTTATCAAATTAAAACATGTGGATTTGGATGTGCATTTTTCCGGGGGCGGTTTTGGCGATCAGCATGCCGACCGCAATCAGTTGGCAAGCCTGGCGAAATCGCAACTTTCGGAAAAGCATGTGGACTTGGCTCCGGGATGGATTATTGGCGATACCCCCCGGGATATTGAAGCCGCTAAACATATCGGCGCCCGCTGCCTGGGGGTGAGCTGTCACTTTTCTCCGGCAGAATTAAGGGAAGCGGGGGCGGATGAGGTGGTGGAGGATTTAAGTCCCAATGATGAATTGATGGCGTTGTTGTTGGGGTAGTCCCATCGGGGTGATGGGTAATGAAAGTTTTGGGTTTTCCGCGGGGACCCCTGGCCGCTGGGGCGTCCTTCGGGCAGGCGCGGAACTACGGTTCGCGAATACTTCGGTTTAGCGTAGTTCCATCGTCCCGATGGAAAACGAATGCTTCGGATTTACCGCGGGGGCCGCGGAACTACGTTTTTGAATGCTTCGGGGTTAGGTAGTTCCATCGTCCCGATGGAAAACGAAGGCATCGGATTTTCCGCGGGGACCGCGGAACTACGTTTTGCGGATGCTTCGGGTTTAGGTAGTTCCATCGCCCCGATGGAAAACGAAGGCATCGGATTTACCGTGGGGGCCCCTGGCCGTTCACGTGCCGGAACGGCACGGGCAGGCGCGGAACTACGTTTTGCGAATGCTTCGGGTTTACCACGCGTTGCGCGAACTGCGGCCGGGGATCCCGATGGAAGAGGGAAATTTATTTAGGATTGATTAATAAAGGGTCGGGGCGTAGGGGGGTGAAATGCAAATACACATATCGGATAATCCACAAGCACTGGGAAAATGCGCGGCTGAATTCGGGGCGGCCCGTATCCGGGAGGTTTTGAACCGAAAGGGGGAGGCGACGCTGATTGTGGCCACCGGGACTTCGCAGTTTGAAACCTTGTCACATTTGATTGCGGCGCCGGATCTTGACTGGTCCCGCATCACGGCTTTTCACCTGGATGAATACATTGGAATTGATGCGGAGCATCCGGCTTCTTTCCGTCGGTATTTGCGCGAACGTTTTGTGGAGAAGGTGCCGCTGAAAGCGTTTCATTATTTGAATGGCGAAGGGGATGCGGTTGCGGAATGCCGGCGGGTGGGCCAAATGATTGCCGCGCAGTCGGTGGATGTTGCTTTTGTGGGAATCGGTGAAAATGGTCACTTGGCCTTTAACGATCCGCCCGCAGACTTTGAGACCCGGGAACCTTATCTGGTGGTCGAACTCGATGAAGCCTGCCGCAAACAACAACTGGGAGAAGGGTGGTTTCCGACTCTGGATTCGGTTCCCCGTCAGGCGATTAGCATGTCGGTTCAGGAAATTATGCGTGCGGATTGTATTGTTTGCAGTGTGCCGGACGAACGTAAATCCACGGCGGTAGCGAATACGGTGGAAGGATCGGTGAAACCTGAGGTGCCGGCCTCGATTCTGCAGGGACATGCGGATATGCATCTGTATGCGGACCGGGCGGCAGCCGCAAAACTTTCCAGCTGAAGTCATGGGCTGTATTGATTTACAGGTGAATGGATACGGGGGCGTTTCTTTTAATGATGACCCGGTGCAACCGGCAGAGATGCGCAAGGCCTGTACCTTGCTCTCTGCGCACGGGGTGGAGGCTTTTTTGCCCACGGTGATTACGGATGCTCCCGATCGAATGGTGGCGCGCCTGCAGGCCATACATGCCTGCTGTGAAGCGGATGCGGATATTGCCCGGATGGTGGCGGGGATTCATATGGAGGGGCCCTTTATCAGCTCGGTTCCCGGATACATCGGTGCGCATCCCCGGGCTTACGCGGTAGAGAGCGATCTGGGTTTGGCCCGAAAACTTTTGGAGGCCGGAGGGGGCTTGGTCCGCTTGGTAACCCTGGCGCCGGAGCGGGATGGAAATTTTAAATTCACCCGTTATTTGGCGGAGCGGGATATCCTGGTTTCCGCCGGTCACACGGATGCGGATTTGGATACCCTGCTGGCGGCCCGGGATGCGGGACTGTCGATGTTCACCCATTTGGGGAACGGCTGTCCCGCGATGATGCATCGACATGACAACATCATCCAGCGCGCACTGCGGGTGGAAGGCTTGTGCTATGGCCTCATTTGTGACGGGGCCCATGTGCCCTGGCCCGCGCTGGGGAATATAATTCGGCTGGCCGGAATCGACCGGGTGTTTGCGGTGACTGATGCCATTGCGGCGGCCGGTTGCGGAATGGGTCGTTTTTCTTTTGCGGGTTTTAAGGTGGATGTGGGGGAGGATTTGGCCGCGCGGCCTCCGGGCGAGGATCATTTTGCTGGGTCGGCAATCACCATGCCCAGAGTCCGGGAGAATCTGGCGGAACATTTGGGATTAACGGTGGCGGAGATTGAAACGATGACCGACCGCAATCCGCGTCGGTTGTTGAAGCGGTAAAAAGGGGCGTTCTGAAATTTTTACAAGTATCCAACCGAAAAAGACCCTGTAAGGGTCGCCTAACCGTAGCCCTGAGTTGACCGCGACAGCGGTACACTCAGGGAGTAATGTGAAAAGATTGAACCCATCCTGAAGGGATGGCTTACCATCAGTACACAGGGCATATCGTGTTGAAAATTCATCTTTAATTTTTAATCATTTTCCCTTTTAATAACTTTATGTCGCAATCATTTCACCAATTATACGCACATATCATCTTCTCGACCAAAAACAGGGAGCCTTTTCTTCAAGCTGAAATTCTTCATCCGATGCAAGGATATCTCGCTCAACTTTGCCGGGACTGTGGTGCCCCTTGGGTCGTGGTTGGAGGTGTGGCTGATCATGTGCATATCGCTTTGGACTTAGGAAAAACGATGCAATCCATCGCACTTATTGCCAAGGTAAAAAAAGAAAGCTCAATGTGGATAAAGAAACAGGACGGGGCCTTCGAAAACTTTTACTGGCAGAGAGGATACGGGCTTTTTTCATTTGGTCCTCTTCAAAGGGATGAAGTTGAAAAATACGTACGTAACCAAGAAACCCATCACCGGAAGCTGACCTATAAGGAGGAGGTTAGGTCATTTTTAGGGCGGTACAAAATTCCGTACGACGAGAAATACATTTGGGATTAATGGGTGAAGCATCCCTACAGGATGCAAGAAGAAAATGTGGTCCCACATGGGGCGTTGCCCCATGCTACGGTGAAGGCACCTCCTTCGGGGTGCGGGGGTTGCAAACGCTCAACCGATAGGTTTCCGATGGGGACGTAAATGGGTGGTGAATGGAAGGAGATGCCCCAATTTGGGGTGTCTTTCGGGGTCCGCGGCATTCCTTCCAACATGCTGGCTCCCCTGGCCGTCGCGAGCGACAACTCGGGCAGGCGTGACACCTCCGTGGCCTCCAGCGAAGCGGGTGGTCAAGTCCCGTACGACTGGATTGATAAAGGGCGCCAATTACATTCTCTGCGGCGGAGGAATGCCGGCGGGGCCGCGGTCGATGAGTTCGCGGACGGCATCACTGTAGGCCGGACCTTTTTCGTTGATGTAATCGATGAATTCCATGTGATTCATCCCTTGAGGTCCGTCGGCGATGTCGGACACTTCGCGGATGGAGACCATGGGGATGTTGAGTTCGCCGCAGAGCAGCGCGAGGGCCGCGGTTTCCATATCCACGGCCACGGCTTCCTTGTTTACATGTACACTGCTGTCGACAAAGCGGTCACCGGTAATGATACGTCCCCGGATGGGATTCGGGACGCTGTCGAGAGTGATTTCCGGCAGGCGCAGGGGGCAGTGCATGGCGTAGTCGTGTCCGAGGGGAATGGATTCATGTAAATACAGATCCCACTGCCGGGTTTCGTTGGCCATGACCATGGCTTCCTGCGGGGTGCCGTTGATACCGCCACAAAATCCGACCGAGATGACCATCTCCGCGGGTTCGTTGAGCATGGCTTTGCTGAGTTTGCTGACGGCCAGAACTTTTCCGATTCCGGTTTGAATCGCTTGAACGTTGTCAGGGAGTTCGCCCCGGGGGGCTTCTTCGGGCATGGCGTAGGTGATGTAGATCATGAGGATTTAGTGTACTTCGGTTTCTTTGGTTTCACCGGCAAAGACTTGAGGAAAGGATCCGGGGTCGGCGAAGATTTTTTTAAAGCGGCGGATCATGTGGGCGACGTGGGCGCCGTCGACATACCGGTGGTCGGAAGTGAACGTGATGCTGACCCTATTGCCTACCACCACCTGATCTTCTTTGACCATGGGCGCCTGCCTTACTTTTCCAATGCCCATAATCAAGGGGCAGCGGGTATAGGGGGAGAGGGGAATAAAGGCATTCTCAATGCCGAGTGCGCCGATGTTGGTGATCATGGCGGAGCCGAATCGGTCCCGGGTGAGCCCCAGTTTTGGAAAAGATACATTGAGGGTGAATTGCAAAAACTCCTGCACCCACATCAGCGGTTTCATGAGCAGGGAAGGCGTGGGGTTGACGATGTTTTGCAGGATTTGATTTTCTTCATCCCGGTTGCGGCGCAAGTCTTCGGTCCGTGATTTCATGATCTCTGCAATCTCGTCGATGGGCTTTTGGTCCGCTTGGCGGATGACGTATCCGGAGAGATCTTTCCCTTTCGGAGTTTTGATTAAGGTACTGATAAAAATGTCGACGTCTTTGCGTTGATACAGATTCCGCATCCGCAGCACATGGTTGAGCTGGGGATATTGCTGCAGGCAGTGCGCAATGACTTTTGTGACAAAATGGGTCAGGGTCAAAGGTGTATCCCCGCTTTGCTCTTTCATAAAGCGCAAGGCTTCGTCCACCGGCAGATCCAGCATGACATAAATACTGGGATCCCGGGGATGCCGCCAACTTGCGATGGAAATTTTGCGGTAGCTGGTGAGGGTCTGTTTGCCCTCGAGTTCAATATTCATAAGGCTTTATTTCTTTGTCGTGAGCAGGGCTTTTAATTGGGTTGCCGCTTCATCGCCTTCGTAGAGAATGGCTTTGTAGCCTTCGGATTTGGGAGCGGTATCGGTGAAGAGGATGAGCTCAAAAGCTTCAGGATTTTTGAGAACGGCATATTCCGCAATGCCATCGGCATCCAAAACCCATCTGCCCTTTAATGAACTGAGGGTGAACTCAATGCTGCCTTTTTCGTTTAAGCTGCGGTAGACCAGTTCGGTGCAACACTGATAACTGTCATTCAGAAAATCAAATTTGAAATCATAGTCGGCGCCGACATACTGGAAAAGCGTGATCAGTTGCTGTTGTTTTTCAAGCGGGGTGATGTTGGGGCGGAGGACCACCAGGCGGTTGATGTGGGTGGCCAGCAGGTGGTCGAGTGAATGCATCATCACCCCTTCCGCTACGGCCTCGATCACATTTACAGGATCCCCTTCGGGGGTTTTCTCCAGGTTTAAGCGTGCGAGGAGTTCTTCACGTTGGTGATCTGATACGGCGGCTTGGGCAAGTGCCTGTTCGCTGAGTCCGGCCGCTTTCCGCTCTTCAACGGAGCCAATGTAGGTAATACCGTGTTTGAAGGAGCCCGGAAGAAATACATCGCTCATGTATCCGGCGGTGTAGGTCAGGATGACGTCGCCGGGTTGAAGTTTTGATTTAATTTCTGACACTTGTTCGTCTGAGAATTGCGCCAAATGGAAGCTGGTGGTTTTGATGCGGGCCACATTTTTAAACAGGAAGCCCCGGGTTTTATAGCTGTCTTCTCCCACCGCATGTTTCATTTCTTCAGAGATTTTGTGCAGACGTCCGTTGGAGACGCCGTTGCTTAAATCCGAGACGCCATAGCGGACAGCGTATTGCAGATAGTCGATTTGAATAAAGGTGTCGGTGTACAGAGTAAACAGATCCTGAATCACTTCGGCATAGACCGGATCGGTTTTCAGTAAGTGCGAGAGGGGCCCGTCCGGATCTTTCAGTTCTGCGGAAAAGAGATGCCATGAAAGTACGAGGGCTTTTCCGTGGTTGGCATCTGTAATTTCCGAAAGGATTTTGGTGTGAAGGCCCTCCGGGATTTCGAACTGGGGATGGGCGGCATTCATGATGCTCAACAATTGTTTCTGTCCTAAAAACAGGGCGGCAATCCGGGACTCATAATAGCTGAGATTTAAACCGGCACTCATGCCGATGACGGCACCGCGGGTGTGAATGTCGGGGGTTTCACCGCTGCTGTGCTGATAGTAGGTAAGCAGATCATGCAGAGCGTCTCTGGCATTGATGAAGCGAAAGAGCATCATTTCAATTTTTTCATTTTCCTGCTCAATCTGATCCGGGGTAAAAGGACGCTGTCCCCACATCCGGGTCATTTGGGTATTGAGCGCTTCCATTTCCCGGGTGAGCGCCTTGAGCGTGGTCAAATCGGATTGGGTGCGTTCCAGGGAGTAGGGCGCGGGGGGCGTGGCGAGGGTTATATCTGATTCGAAAAGTTCCAGCCAATTTTGAGGCTTCGCTGTGGGAGCTGAGAGGCAGCCTGCAAGCAAACTCAGGAACAACAAGGGGACGCAAAGACGTAATATTTTCATATGGGCATCACTATGACCTTAGGAAACCCTGTATAGCAAGAATTTTGCTGTAGACCTTCCGGAATTCCGGCCGGGTCTCAGGGTTCAGCGATGCTGCGGATTTAACCGAGCAGGCTGTCGATGGCCGGTTGAAGATCTTCTGCAATGTAGGTTTGGATCCCTTGAAGCGCTTCATTGTCACCGTCGAGGATATCACAGGCTTCGGCTTTGAGGTTTTCCAGATGGGCCAGGAGTTTTCCTTCGTCCAGGCGGGCGGCGGAAACGATGTCGCGGGCGGCATCCGTGCCCAGGGTTTTTCCGCAACTGGGATCTTCCCGGGTGTCCAGGATATCATCGGCCAATTGGTAGACGGTGCCCAGCAGATAACCGGATTCTTTGAGGGAGGCGCTGCGCTGATCGTCTCCGCATCCGTTAATGAGCGCGGCAAAGGCAAACAGGGCACCCGTTTTGCGGCGGGCGATACTTTGGCAAATTTCGAGTTCGGAATCTTTGCCGTTGAGAATGAGTTCCTGTTCGGATTCCGCTTCACACACTTCGCCGGTGAGTTTGACCAAATCATGGGTGTAGCGGCCTTCCGCCACCCGGCAGATAAGATCAATGGCTTTAAACAGCAGCAGGTCTCCGAGCAGAATGGCGCCTGCGGATCCTTTTTCCACCCAAAAAGTCGGCATGCCCCGGCGCAAGACCCCGCCGTCGATCACATCGTCGTGCAAGAGGCTGGCGGTATGGATCATTTCCACCGCGGCGGAACCGTAGACCATCAGCTTTGGATCATTGTCCAGCGCTGTTCCCAGTCGATAGACCAGGCGGGAACGTAGCATTTTGCCCCCGAGTCCTACCAGGGATGCGGATTCTTTTACCAGGCCGGAAAGTGAGGTTTCCTTTAAGGTATCAATGATCAGGGCCGTGACACTTTCTAAATGAGAGTCAAGGTCGGTGGATTTGTCTATGGATGTGGGAGTGCTCATGCGGGTGTTTCGAATATGCACGATATGAAGGAAACTGCAAAGCTCCAGTTTTCAAAATTTTATGAAAAATCGCCGGAACCCTTTCCTTCAGATCTATTTCGAGCTTTCCTTAACGGCATTGGACCGACTTGGCAAGCACTGGGAGGCCTTTGGCTGTGGCGAAACTCTGGATAAGTGAGAATGCATATCGATATCGACATCGACTTCTTTGTCGTATTACCTATCCGATATTGCGATCATTCAGAATGCAGATCGCCTCAATTTTCAAAATAGGATTCCTTTATGACAACTTCAAATTTTGTAAATGAACCCGCTTGTCAGACCCCGGTGGTGGGTGAAGTGGACCTGTGTGTGTTAGGCGGATCCTGTACCGGGGTGTTTGCCGCGGTGCGGGCGGCCCGCTTGGGGCTTTCGGTGGTGTTGATCGAAAAAATGGGGTGTTTTGGCGGGGTGGCGACCTTGTCCCTGGTCAATGTGTGGCACACGCCCCTGGATGAAATTTTTGAAACCCGGATTTTTGCCGGGTTGAGCCAGGAGCTCATTGACCGACTGAAAAAACGGGATGCGGTATTGGAAAATCTCGAAAGTGCGAGTGTGGCCTGGCGCTTTAATTCGGCGGAGATGCAAATTGAGCTGGATCAACTCATTCAGGAAGAGGGCATTCAGGCCTATTTACATACCAGCTTTGTGGCGCCGGTGGTGGAAGAGGGGACGTTGACGGCTATTCTGGTGGAAAACAAAAGCGGTCGTCAGGCGATTCGGGCCCGGGCATTTGTCGATGCCACGGGAGACGGAGATCTCTGTCACCGTCTGGGAGGGGAAACCTATATTGCAGAGCGGATGCAGCCGTCGACCACTTGCGCCGCTTTCAGTGGCTGGGACAGTCTGGAAGGAGTGGATTGGGGCGGTCTGATTCGGAAACATGGCGAAGAGTTTCATCTTCCACAGGGATTCGCCTGGGGCGGTAAGGTGCCGGGTTCCGATGTGTTTATGTTGGCGGGGACCCGGGTCTACGATGACTGCTCCACGGCGGAGGGATTTACCCGTGCGGAAATCGAGGGCCGCCGGCAAATCCGGGCCATGCATGATTTGTTGAGAAAATATGCCCCGGACAACAAGCTGGTGTTGCAGTCTCTACCTGCCCGGATTGGCATTCGGGAAACGCGGCATATCCGCTGTTTGCATCAACTCAGGGGAGAGGAAGTGCTGTCCGGCCAATCTTTTGAAGATGCCATTGCCTACGGATCTTACCGGATGGATATTCATCACAATGACAAGCCGGGACTGACCTTCCGCTATCTGGACGGGCGCGAGGTGTATGCCCGTCCCGGTTACGAACATGTAAATGGGCGCTGGCGGCCTGAAACGGAAGTTAATCCGACTTATTACCAAATTCCTTTCCGGTCTATGATTCCCAGGGGGCCAATCGATAATGTGCTGGTGGCCGGCCGTTGCATAGATGCGGATACGGTGGCCCACGGGGCAATCCGGGTGATGGTGAACATGAATCAGACCGGGGAAGCGGCCGGGGTGGCAGCCGCTCTGATGTTGAAGCAAGGAATTGCGGCCAAAGATTTGGACCCCGCAACTTTACGCAAAGAAATGCAGGCCGGTGGTTCGTTGATGCCGGAGTAGGGAATGTACATTTGTCTGCAACAGGCGTACCCCAAGGTTCGGGTAATAGAGAGCGGGCGCATCCCAGAATTGGTGTAATATTTTAACCACCCGCTTGCAAGCTCGCTGGAGAACACGGAGGCTTGTCGACCGGGGAGGGAATGCCGCGAGCCCCCGAAAGCCCACCCCCCGCAATTGCGGCATCTCCCTCCATTCAGCCGCCAAAATGCGGAAGTAAAGCGGATGGGGTTCGCCTGCCCGAAAGTCGCCCCGGCGGCCAGGGGCAATCGGGGTATCTTCGGGGCTCGCCGAACCCATCCGCCGTCATGCTGGCTCCCCTGGCCGTCGCGAGCGACAGCTCGGGCAGGCGTGCTCCTTCGTGTTCTCCGTGGTTCAATACATTGGATGCGTGCCTTGGGGTATAGAAAGAACCTACACCGATTCAGGGATGCGCCCATAGAGATCTACGTAGCACCTTTGAGATTGACAGGACGATTATTAACTGTTTTAATTCTATTCCTTCCTTTTAATGAGAAGCTCATGGTGGCCGTTCAGAAAGGTTGAAGATCAATTAAAGCATTACAGGTACTGCATATGAAAAAATATACACAAAAAACGATTGGATTTTATATGGCCATCGGGTTTGGCCTGGCGCTTTTCAGTTCTGCCCGGGCGGATTTTCTGATCACGTATAATTTTAATAGTGCTTCGAACACCCCCCTTCTCTCCAGTATTGTTACCGGCACGGATGCCGCTTCGGTGGATGGGGAGGATTTCACGGCTCCTGGGAACGCATCGGTTTCTGGGACTACGGACACGGCCTTTATTAACACGCAATATGTTTCTAATACGGAGGCGCTTTCGCTTGAAACCGCTCATTATTTTTCACTGACGATTTCTGCAATAAATCCCGGAGAGTTCGTGAATCTGGATAGTTTCAGCTTTGAATTCGGCGGGTCAAATAACGACAGCGGCACCAGTTTCACCTCCAATGTTATTGTGCAGTCCAGTGTGGGGGGCTTTAACACCGGGAATCCTATGCTCGACGTGACGCCGAGCAGTAAAGTGATTCCATATACCAGTGGGAGTCTTACATTTTCCTCGGCAACGGTGGATGTGAGTGACTCCGCGTTTGACAATCTTGATACGATAGAATTCCAATTCCGTTTTCACGACGGAGGCGAAGACAGCACAAATACTTTTGTCAGATTGGATAATATTGTATTTGCGGGTTCTGTGATTCCGGAACCGTCGTCGATGCTGTTGGTCTTATCCGGGGTCTTGGCCTTTGGGTTGATCCGTCGGGGTAAAAACGGCAAGTAAGTACTGATTGGTTTTGGGTGTTTGGGGTGGGGGAATAAAGATCCCTGCCCGATGGTTTTTGATCGATCATTTGTGGGCTGCCTAAAATGATAAAGTTTCCTTTAAGGAAGCTTTCCGGTTGTTGATAAACCGCCAACTTGTCTTTCGTCCCCAATGGGACGGCTCTCGAAACTGCATGAGAGCCGCCCATACAGGGCTCAATCATTGCATTTTTAAATAATGCAACCGGGGCTTTCGCCCCGGCCTTTGGAGAGGCGTCCCTTTGG
>CAKZLZ010000156.1 GCA_937127435.1 uncultured Verrucomicrobiota bacterium
CGTCAATCCCATCCGTCAAGGCCAACTCCATATCCCGGCTGAGGGAGACATCCTCAAAAAGACGGCCAATGCAGTCAAAGACTTTGTCGGAACTGAGTTCCTCCCGGATCCGCTCCAGTTTTTCCAGCAGGACTTGCAGCACTTTACCTTCACGGGTTTTCGGTGCGATGAGATTTGTGATGACTACCGGATCATGCTTCTGGCCATAGCGATGGATCCGCCCCATGCGCTGTTCCAACCGGGCGGGATTCCAGGGAACGTCATAATTCACCATGATCCAGCAGAACTGAAGGTTGATCCCCTCACCGGCGGCGTCGGTACAAAGAAGGAATCGTGCACCGTCCTGATCTGCTGGCAATCGAAAGCGTTCTACTGCCTCCTCTCGTTGTCCATACGGCATCCCGCCGTGAATGTGCGCAATATGTCCGGTATACCCGAGTCCACTGAGCCGACGCTCCAGATAGTCCAAAGTGTCCCGGTGTTCGGTGAAAATGATGACTTTTTCGTCCTGGAAATCGGGATGATTTAAAAAATCGCGCAAACGGTCAAACTTGGATTCCTGGCCTTTTTCTTCCACCTGACGTGCCAAGTTCAACAGATCCGTCACTTGCTCCCGCTCAGCCAGCAGATCCGCCAGTGACGCGGCAATGACTCCCTGTAGCAACCGATCCTCGGATTGTTCATGCGCTTCTCCACCTTCCTCGTCTCCCTCCTCGTCAGCGGTCGTGGTATCGAACGGATCTTCCGCTGCCATAGCGGTCTGTAGGTTGATCAGTTGCTCCATGGAAATTCGCCCGCTTTCCACGTCGCGAATCAAATTATCCAGCTTTTCAACTCTGCGCTCCAGCGAGCATCGCAATGCCTGTGTGGAACTGGCCAGGCGTCGCTGAAAAACACTCATCGCCAAACGGGCGGCCTCCCGGTTGAGCAACTTGGCCTTGTTGTAGACGTAGCGGAGATAGTCCGTCGTTTCATCGTACAATCGCTGTTCGCTGATTTCACCCTGGTGCAATTCATATCCCAACGTATCGGTCACCCGCTTTGGATAGAGGGGTCTGCCATCGAAATGCACCATCTCTTCTTTGGTTCGGCGAATAAATCGGTGGTCCCGTTCTTTTTTGGGGAATACTTCAAACGCGTCGGGCGTGGCCAGGATTTCCGGCTCCAACAATTTCCAGAGGGCGTAATAGGGGTAATCCTTGCCCATGTGCGGGGTGGCCGTCAGCAACAGCAAATGCTGTGCGCTCCAATCCAAATGCCAATAGGCGTCTCCGGTCCGCACACCGGCCAAGGCTTCAGCCAACTTGTACCGTCCCGTTTTCTTCACCCGGTAATCTTTCCCCCGATTGGCGGCCAGTTTATGCGCTTCATCGAAGACGACCAAGTCATAGGGTTCCACACTGGAATCCCCCAAACGTTCAAAAACCCGAGGACTCCTCAGGGTATCCACACTGACAATCACTTGATCGCTTCCTGTCCCGGTAAAAGGGTTATCCACCCGGCAATCCGCACCTGCGACAATCCGGAAAGACAGGTTAAACAGGACCTGTAATTCACGTCGCCAGTTTCCCACCAGTCCTGCAGGAGGAACAATCAGAATTCGACGGATCAAACGACGTGAAATCATTTCCCGTAAATACAATCCTGTCATGATCGTTTTTCCCGCCCCGGCATCGTCTGCCAACAGGAAACGAAGCCGAGACTGGGGCAACATGTGATCATAGACGGCAATCCGTTGATGGGGCAACGGATCGATACTGGATACCTCCGTCGCAAACGCCGGGTTCAACATGTGCCCAAAAGACAGCCTTTCACCTTCCGCCAGCACCCGTACGGCCTCCGGGTCCGCACTGAAATCCAAAGGGATTTTCTCTAAATTTCGATCCGTGTGATACTCCGGTTCCGGTTCCTGAACCTGTTTCTCCAGGTCCTGGAGCTGCCTCCAGTAGAGCTTTGACGGCTTCGTCTGCCGATTTTCCCATCGATTCACCGTTGCAAAGGACACGCCAAGCTGATCCGCCAAGGCCTCCTGCGTCAACCCACGCTCCAGCCGGAAGCGTTTAATCCGCTCCGAATAATCGGCATTAGGGGCCACGTTGGCTAGGTATGGGGAAGTCACAAACAGTTTATAACATCTGTTATACCCCACCGTCAACCATTACTATTCTTATCAAAACTTCGCTTTTATTAAACCCTGCCTGGTGAAAGAGTGTTGCCTAACACCCCCCAGCGCATGACCTCCACTTTTTCTCTTCATCAGTAAATAGAGTCCAAAGTCCAGCCAATTTCTTCTCTACCCTTCAATCGTTGCCTTTCGTAGCCCCGCAGATCACTGTAAGCTTTGTCAAAATCATTCCTGTCGGCATCTGCCTGAATAAGTTTCTGATCCATTAATGCGTGTAGCAAGAATTCCGGAGCCAGGGCCATTTTGTAGAGTGTGACGTAATCGAAGTCATGGTCGGCATGGTTTGCCAATTTCATCCTGTCCGAAACCACACCCTCCTGCCTGATATACTCCCAGATCTCCCGATTTGAGACGCTGCCGTTCGTATCCATGATACGCTTTCTGATTCGCGAAAACGCCTCTTGGAAGCGGATATATTTGTCTTTTTCTTTATGAATATTTGTTAAATCTTCCTGAAGATTCTCCTCGAAATCTCTCCGAATCCTTTCGCTTCTGTCCCTCTTCAAGTATGATTCATGCAACTTCTTCGTATCCTTAATTCGACGGTCGAATTCTCGTATTCTTTTTTTGGCGTATTCCTCTCCACCTTGCATGAAAGCCCGGGTTAAAATGGGAATCTCTGCCCCAGCCGCTAAAAGTAACCGAAGCCGTAGCCGCGGAGACAGATTCTCAACAATCAAGGCTTCGGCTTCGGCACTACGATGATCAGGTCGAGCACAACTTGTGGTTGGGTTCCATTCGATATCCTTTTCAGCTAAGATGGCGTAATCCATGTTCCAACTTGGATCATGAATTTCGTATCCCCCTTTCGCGTAATCCTTTTCCGTCATTAGACAAGAGCGGACCCGCGAGGTGCGAATGCCGGCAGGATTGAGGGGTTGATCACCGTACAGAAAGCTTTGAAGGTCGGCATAGTATGCTGGGTCGCGTGCTAGGAGGGCCCATATCGTAGCCATCTGGACCTTCTTCGTTGTCAAAAAAGTTTTTTTCGCGTCTAAAGTGCCAAATCGGAGGTTTAAAGTTCTAACCTGGAAGCGAGAGGAACGCTTTTGTTGCTGAGTCGGGGTGATTGAGTCCGCAAGTTTTTGTGCGAAAATGTATGGGTCGAAGATGAAGGCGATCGTGGCCCACAAAACAAGCATGCCTCGTTCATTCAATTTTTCGATACCCTCCGGCATGAGCGAGAGTTTCTTCTTCTTGCGATATTCAAGGTACTTTTGGGCCTGAAACTCGACAATGCTGGGCAGACCGCAAAGATAGTCGCGCTTTTTAGACGGAAGCCGACGTTCGCCTCCTGCCTGGTGAGCTACACCCTTCTTACTCGTCCGTTTCTTGGATGAAGTCATTTGGCAACACCGTCTTGTTTGGATCCCAATAACCGCTTCATGATTTCAAGATTTTTTTCAAAATCCCGCCCCGCAGCAATTTTTGCAGCCACTTGCTTCAGCTCTTCCTCGGAATCCACCACTTCGTGTTGACCCGTCAGCACCGCTGGCATTTTCTCAACCATCACTGCTTTAAAGTGCTCGCGGTCGGGTCGGAAATAGTGCTTCAACACGATATCCACCGTTTTGTGGCCAGTAATGCGCCTGACCAGCTCCATGGGCACTCCGGCACTCAGGGCAATGGTTACAAAGGTGACCCGCAGGGCGTGCCAGTCCCGGATAGATGAGGACTGCATCCGATCTTCGGACACAACATTCGTGAGGTGGGTTGCGCGTTTCCGGGTTGCGACCGGGCTGACTCTGCGGATCCTGCCTCCAATCTCAGCTTCGATAGTTTGCAGGTCCTCACTGATCTGCCCGCGCCGATAACCATGCTGCTCCTCGATTTCCCGATACGAAGCCCCGGCAAGATACTCCTTCAATACGGTTGTCATACGCTCTTGCCGGGTGCTGCCCTCGCGCGTAATCTTCTCGATGGCCTTCAGTCCACGCTTACGGGCGGTAGACGTCGGTAATAGCTCTGCGGCCCCTTCAGTTTCCTCCGTGTCACTCAGCGCCATCTCTACCAGCCGCTTGAAGCCCCGGGTCAATTTTCTGCGGCCCGCATCAGTTTCGATCATTTTAGCTGCCGCAGGGAAAACGAAACCTCTCTCACCCTTGGCCGACTGCAACACATTCTGAAGCGGACCGAAAATCGGAATTTCGAGCTGCTCGCTGGTTTTGCCCGCCTTGCAGTTGATCACCCCGGCTTTTAGGTCCACATCCGCCCAACGCAGACGGCAGACATCCCCCCTACGCATCCCAGTGCAGGCCGCACAAACAATCAAAGGATGGAAAATTTCATCGGGCTCGGAAACGTCAAAAAGCTTCTGTAACTCCTCGGGAGTAAACGGTACGCGATGGACCGTCTCACGTCCTGCACCGCCACGCAACACCAAAGCCCGGAAGGGATTCGCGACTCCTACCGGCAGGAAGCGTTGAAACGCGCCTCGAAGAAGATTGACCGTCTGTTTCACGGTTTCATCAGCGCGCCCTTCTTCACGAAGTTGATTCAAATACTCATTCGCATCCGCCTCGGTCACTTCATGAAGAAACTCCGCGCTACGAGAAGGAGCCTCCATGAAAGCTTGGAAGCGCTCAAATCTTGAACGACAGGTTTTCAGATGCTGTGCGCCCGGCTTCCGGCCCCGTGGAAGTTTTTCCCAAAGATCCCCCAACTCAGCCAACCGCGTATATTGGATCTTGCGGCCGGTTTTACTCTCAATCAGCTTTTCCGTGAGATGCTCCGCCCGTCCCTTCCGCATCGCCTCCGACTGCATGTTGTCCAAAACTGCCTGTGCCCGGTCGCGACTGCGCTCAAAATCAGAATTGCCCTCGGTTCTCAGATTTTCAGGAGGAACCCCTTTCCATTCCACTCCCAGATTGACTTCGACCACTTTTGAATCCACCATATAGCGGCCATAAAAATTGGGTCTTACTTTCCCATTTCGGTCTTTTTTCAAACGCAAACTCACTGAGATATCTCCTTCTTCTTCATCATGGCAAAACATGCTGAAAAATGAGCGAAAAAGCAACCCCAAAGGGGACAAACTAGGGGACACAGACCTTTTTTTGACCAAATAAAAACCTATTTAATAATGTTTAATGAGGTATATCACCCTTCTTCCAAGCTGGTCACGCGGGTTCGATTCCCGCCACCCGCTCCATTTTACCTCCGATAACTTAATGTTTTCGGAGGTTTTCTTTTGGATGGATTGGATTCTGGGTCAACACCGGGGGATCATTTTCGGCAGAATTAAGTTTTAATTTTCCCATCGAAAGACATATTTTTTTCTGAGTAAAAGCCAAACGGGAGTCATCATGAAAAAGTTTTGGAGTCTATGTTTAGGTTTGTTGTTTTGTAGCGCGGTGTGGGCCGCTGACGAACATGAAATCTCTGTGGAGCTGAGGGTGCCTGATAGCACTTGGTCGATTCATATCGACAGGGTTTATCAAGTGGGTGAAGAACTTTGGGTGGTATCCACTGTTTCTCAGGATCCCAATTTGATGGGCGCGATGGTGATTTCGACGGTGAAAAGCTCAATCAAGCTACCGGTGGAAGATATACCGGTGAAATATTATGTGCTGGGAAAGACTTGGAATTGGGAAAATGATGAACCCTATATTTTCCTGAAAGATTTGAGTGTCATCAAGAAAGAACTGGATAGGGCAAAGCTTCTCTATCCGGTGGAGTGAGAGAGCGCTTTTAACTCAAAGCATCCATGCAAGATGGATCTGAAGCATAAAAAAAACGAGAGGGGCGACCTCTCGTTGTTTGTCGGAATTCGTAGCGGGGTTATTACCCAAAGTAATCAGGTTCGTTACCGGGGATCCACTTGATGTTGCACCCCATAGATGGCTTTTGGTTTTCTATGGGGGGCGATCCGGCCAGAACGGCATCGATTGCTGCGCGGTAATCCCGGGCATCTACGGAAATATCCGTTCCCGGACGGCTGTCGTCAATTTGACCACGATAGACAAGTTTGTGGTCGGCATCAAATAAGAAATAATCCGGGGTGCAGGCGGCAGTGTATGCTTTGGCTACTTCCTGGGTTTCGTCGTAGAGATAAGGGAAGTTGAACCCGCAGGTTTTGGCCTGTTCTGCGAGTTTGTCCGGTGCGTCTGCAGGATGCGATTCCACGGAATTTGCGCAGAGTGCAACGAATTGTAGATCTGTATCCGCATAGTCCTGACCGAGTTTGGCCAGTTCATCCTGCACATGCAACACGAAAGGGCAGTGCGCGCAAATGAACATGATCGCGATGGGTTTCCCTTTGAAATCGGAGAGGGAAACTTTGTTACCGCTCACGGTATCAATCAATGCGAAGTCCGGAGCCTGGGTGCCCAGTTCCAGCATAGTGGATGCAGTTTTCACCATGGGATCTAGTCCTGTTTACGAACTTTCACAGTGGCTTTATTGCGGGAACGTACGCCCATGGAAATTGCAATCAACGCCAGGGGCAATGCAATTGCGAGGCCAATGATCACGTGGGTTGCATCCCCATGTGTTTCGGCTCCGGGGTGTCCGGAATGTGCAAACAGGCTGGCGGGTAGTAATGCGAAAAGTGTGTAAATTGACTTCATAAATAGAACCTAAACTCGTTTTAGTGCAATAGCCAATTTTTTTTCGTTCAAAATTCTACTCAAAGTTCATTTCTCTGATGAGCAGCCGGCAGGGATGTTGGGTTCTCTCGTATAGAATCAAGAACCCAGTTTTTCCGCGCCTGCAATCATTTGGGATGCAATGGCGCGGACATCGGCTTCGGTAGTGGGGCTTCCCAGGGAAATGCGGATACTGCGCAGGGCCGTTTCCGAATCCACGCCCATTTCTCTCAAAACGTGACTGGGTTTGCCCTGCAGGGAGGCACAGGCGGAACCTGAACTGGCGATGATGCCGGGCAGTTGGGCCAGCCATTTCCCTTTGATACCGGGCAGGCTGCACATACTGGTGCCGGGAAGTCGGTCGACTTTTCCACTTTGAATGACCAATCCGGGCAGGCGCGTCCGCAACTGGGATTCCAGCAGGCCGGTCAGTTTTTGAAGGCGGACCTTCCTTTGATTCACTTCGCGACCCGCCATATCTGCGGCCATGCCGAAGCCGACGATTCCGGCGACGTTTTCCGTACCGCTACGCAGGTTTTCCTCCTGTCCTCCACCACGAATGAGGGGAGAGAGAGCTAATCCTCTACGTTTATAGAAGGCGCCAACTCCTTTGGGACCGTAGCATTTATGGGCGGAGAAACAGGCGAAATCCACGCCGTCCGTATGCACGTTAAAGGGAAGTTTTCCCAATATTTGGGTCATATCGCAGAAAACCAATGCGCCGGCGGCGTGTGAGATGCGCACCACTTCAGGAATGTTCTGCAGCACACCCGTTTCATTATTGGCTGCCATCACGCAAACCAGAGCGGTGGGTTTTTCCTGGAGGGATGATTTTAGATGGCTCAGGTCCAATTGACCCTGATTGTCCACGCGCAGTTCAACCCAATCGGCACCGGATTGCCCGCAAAAATCGGCAGGCATGCAGATGGCGGGGTGTTCGATGGCAGAAGTTAGAATACGCGGACGTTCGGACATGAGACGTTGCATCACTCCGTAAATAATCGTGTTGGCCGCCTCGGTCGCACCGCTGGTGAACACCAATTCATCGGGATAGGCGCTAACAGCTTTTGCCAATTGCTCCCGGGCGGTATCAATCAGTCCGCGGGCACGGCGGCCGGACAGCGATGCGCGGTTGCTGGGGTTTACAAATTCATCGCATTGGATTTCCAGCATGCGTTCTGCAATTTTGCGGTCGCAGGGGGTGGTGGCGTTATAGTCGGCGTAGATCATGGGAAGGAATTAAGGGAGTAAGAATAGGGGAATTAAGGGGAGATGAGGGAGCCTAAACCCTGAATTTTCTAATTTCCCAATCAGCCAATTTTCAGCATCCTTTCGATGGGAAGTTTTGCTTTTTTAATAATTTCTTCGTCGAGTAGGACTTCCGGACTCCGGTTTTTCATGCAGAGGTACAATTTCTCCAGGGTGTTGCGCTTCATATGGGGGCAGGTGTTGCAGGTGGTGCAGGAGCCTTGTTCGCTGCCTGCGATTTCCGCCGGGGCCATCAGGAAGTTTGCTTCGGGGGCGGCTTCTCTCATTTTGTGGATGATCCCGGGTTCGGTCACGACGATGTAGGTACCTTGGGGATCCCCATTTGCGACGGCTTCGAGTAAACGTTTGGTGCTGCCAATGACATCTCCCAAATCCCGAACGGGTCCGGGGCATTCGGGGTGAACCAGCACTTTGGCTTTGGGGTTTTCCTGTTTCAGTTCTAAGATTGCCTGTTCGCTGAAGATTTCATGCACTTCACAGGAACCTTCCCAAAGGAGCATTTCCCTTCCGGTTTCACGTTGCACCCAGTCGCCGAGAAACTTATCGGGACCGAAGATGATGGGGCGATCCGCGGGAAGGCTTTGAATGACCTGGACGGCATTGGAGGAGGTGACACAATAATCGGTGAGGGCTTTCACCGCGGCGGAGGTGTTCACGTAGTTCACCACCAAATGATCCGGGTGTTTGGCGATAAATTCTGCAAATTCATCTGCGGGGGCGCTTTCGGCCAGTGAGCATCCTGCCTGAAGGTCGGGAAGCAATACTTGTTTGTGGGGGGAGAGGACTTTCGCGGTTTCGGCCATAAAGTGAACACCGCAGAAGACGATGACATCCGCATCTGTTTCGGCGGCTTTCCGGGAAAGATCCAAACTATCGCCAATAAAATCAGCGACATCCTGCACTTCATCGACTTGATAATAATGGGCAAGAATCACCGCATTAAGCTCTTTTTTCAAGGCTTGAATGGCCGGAACGAGGTCCACTTGTGGTGGCAGAGAAGAATTTGTAAGCAAAATCATGCTTTCTCTTACCCTGTGAGTGCGGGCGTGCACAAGTCTAAATGGGCAGGATGATTTTTGGCAGGATGATTTTTGGGCAGGATGATTTTTGGGCAGGATGATTTATGGCAGGATGATTTATGGCAGGATGATTTTGGGGAAGAGGAGGAGAGGGGAGGTGAGGGTTCTGAATGGAGGGGCTTATAGGGTTCTGAAGGTGATTTCAGGGAGGGAAAAATTAATCCAATGTAGTTGTTTTAAATGGGTTAACTCCTTTAGCTTTAATAGATTAGTTGTTTTTGAACGATTTAAGTGGGGGAATGAGGTGATGTGGAGCGCACTTCCATCATTAAATTGAAGTAGGGGCTGGATACAAAGGATTGTCTTTTCACGGTAGAGAGGCATTTCTTTTTTCTGAATCTGCCTGGGGCCGAGAAAATGGAGAAGTGCATCTTCGTACAAGTGTCTAGACAGTCCCGCTCCCCAGTCGTTTAGAATTTCTGAAAGAAATTCATCGAGAGGGAGCTCCGTTGCTGGAGGCGTCCAGTCGTGCGTGTTGATCTGAATCTGTCGTCTGTCTTTCAGGGTGTGACGCGTGGATACAAACTCAAACTCAAGGGAGGGCAGTGCGAAATTGAAAAGCTTCCCAAAACGTAAATTTGCGAGAAAAAGGTAGTTCAGGAGTTGGGTGCGATGTCTGGCATGAAACGCTGAGGTGGTTTTACATTCGTAAATAATGGAGTTCTCTACCAATAGATCACAGGGATACCGCCTTGAAAAACGATGGAAACGAACCTGAAACTGCACCTCCGGCTGTATTTGGAGTCCTTTTTCACGTGCACGAGCAACCATATCGGTTTTATGCCCCTCCTCACGTACAAGATTTCCAAGTGCATTGTGGGAGTCGAACGCACAACCTGTAATGAGATAATCAATTTCTCTGAATCTGGATTCGTCAATTTCTCGAATCATTTCTGTGCAGGTGACAGGCATCGATTTCTCCTTTTTTACAGTACTGTATTTATAAAACCCAGTTAAACATATACATATGAATACATCTCTGTCAATCCTCCACCTAACCTCAAACGAAAATCATCCTGCCCCCCACCTCAAAAGAAAATCATCGTGCCCTGAAATCATCTTGCCCCCCACCTCGAAAGAAAATCATCCTGCCCAAAATCATCCTGCCCAATCCTAAACTGAATCATCCTGCCTGAAATCGCCTAAGTTTCCTGCTTGTATGCGTTTGGGCTTTCAATTAGGTACCCGCGCATGCAATCAATTGTTTTAACTTATGTAAAAATGGAGCTTCCCTGATGCGCCAGAACCTTGGATGGAAAGAAATCGACGAGGATGGAAAGAAGCTTGAGGTGGAAGCCTATCATGAGCGGAACCATTGGACCTTTACCAAACGCAGGAACCGTCGCCACGAATGGGAGACCGTCGAAAACCCATCGGTAGCGGACTGGGAACAGCTGTTGGACTTGCTGGAACGCAAATACCAACGCCGTCGCTGTGCCTGGCGGGATGTAGAGGAAGTACAGGAATTTTTAGCCGAAGCCAAAAAGAGAGAAACCGGATTATGAAACCTTTCATTCACGATGATTTTATCCTGCAAACTGAAACGGCCAAACGCCTCTATCATGATTTTGCAGAAACCATGCCGATTATTGACTATCACTGTCATTTGAGTCCCCAGGAAATTGCCGAAGACAAACGCTGGGAAACCCTGACCCAAATCTGGCTGGGCGGCGACCATTATAAATGGCGGGCCATGCGCAGCAACGGTATCACTGAGGAATATTGCACCGGTGACGCGGATGATTGGTCCAAATTCGAAAAGTGGGTGGAAACCCTCGAGGCCTGTTACAAAAATCCCCTTTTCCATTGGAGTCATTTGGAGTTGTCACGCTATTTCGGCATCGATGATATTCTGACTTTGGATAACGCCCGCGAAGTATATGACAAATGTAATGCCTTGCTGGCATCCCCCGACTTCTCGGCCCGCGGATTGATTCGTAAATCCGGTGTGAAAGTGATTTGCACCACCGATGACCCTATCGACGACCTGCACTGGCACCGTCAAATCCGTGAAGACGGATTTGAAACCAAAGTCCTGCCCGCATGGCGTCCGGATAAAGCCATGGCCGTGGAAAATGCATCCGGGTTTAAAGCTTATGTGGCCAAATTGGCCGAAGCCGCAAATCTTGAAATCACCGATTTTGATTCGTTTATGGCTGCTCTCAAAGCACGTCACGATTTCTTCCATGCGGAAGGATGCCGTCTTTCCGATCACGGACTGAATCGTTTTTATGCGGCGGATTACGGGATGGATGAAATTAAATCCATCTTCAGCCGGGTGATGGCGGGCGAATCGGTCTCCGAGCTGGAAGATGATAAATTCAAATCCTGTATGATGGTTGAATTCGGCATCATGGATCATTCCCGGGGATGGGTTCAACAGTTCCACGTAGGCGCGTTGCGCAACAACAGCAGTCGCCTGTTTGAAGAACTCGGACCGGATGTGGGTTTCGACAGCATCGGTGATGAACGCCTGGGCAATCAGCTCTCCAAATTTCTGGACCGTCTGGACAGCAACGACCAGTTGGCTCCGACCATTTTGTACAATCTGAATCCACGCGACAACCATTTGATGGGTACCATGATTGGTAACTTCCAGGACGGATCCCGTCCGGGCAAAATGCAACACGGCAGCGGCTGGTGGTTCCTCGACCAGAAACACGGCATGGAACAGCAAATGGAAATCCTGTCTCAGTTGGGTCTGTTGAGCCGTTTTGTCGGCATGTTGACCGATAGCCGGAGCTTCCTCAGCTATACCCGTCATGAATATTTCCGCCGTATCCTCTGCAATATGCTGGGCAACGATGTGGAGCAGGGTTTGCTGCCCGCGGATATGAAACGACTGGGCGCCATGGTGCAGGATATCTGCTACAACAATGCCGCCAACTATTTCGATTTCGGGGTTTCCCCCCTCACTTAACCTATAGGAATTCCTTCACATGTCTGACAAAAAATCTCTCGTGATCCGGGTCGCGGAAGCGATCGCTCAAACCCCCGCCGATAAAGAAGTTCTGATTGGCTTCGACGGTTTCATTGATGAAATCATCCGTCTGGTGGACACCCGCCAGTCCGGCGATGAATTCACGCCGATTGGCACCATCACCCAGTTCGGGCAGCGCGTTACCGCCGCCGCCGGAAAAAGCTGTAATATTGAAATGGTTCAGCAGCAGATCAAACTCGGTGGCAACGGGCCTATCATGGCCAACAACCTGGTGGAGCAGGGCTACACCGTTAATTACTGCGGCGCTTTGGGTGCTGACGGGATCGTGAATTCTATTTTCACCGACTTTACCGACCGCTGTAAGGAAGTGATCACCCTGGCGGACCCCGGATACAGCGAAGCGCTGGAATTCGACGACGGCAAAGTGATCATGGGCAAAATGACTTCTTTGGCCCAGGTAAACTGGGAGAGCGTTCTGGCGCAATTGCCCGAAGATAAACTGGCGGCCATGATCGAAAAAATGGATCTGATTGGCTGCGTCAACTGGACCATGCTTCCCAACATGAATTCCATCCTTAAAGGATTGGGCGGATTGTTGGCCAAGCGCAGCAGCCGCGCAAAACTGTTTATTGATTTGACCGACCCGCGCAAACGCAGTCAGGCGGACATCAAAGAAGTCCTCACGATCCTCCAGGAAATTCAATCCGGCGTGGATGTGATTCTCGGACTCAACGAAGACGAGTCTATTCAGGTAGCCACGGTGCTCTTCGGTGACGAAGGGGACGACCTCACCGCCCGCGCCCAGAAGATCCGCACCGAATTGGGATTATTCCAAGTTGTGGTGCATCCGACCCGCTCCGCCGCCGTGGCTTCGGCCGAAGGCGAATGGTTTGTGGAAGGTCCTTTTACGCCCAAACCCAAACTGACGACCGGTGCCGGCGATAACTTCAATGCCGGATATTGTAACGGTCTGCTCAGCGGACTGGATCCCGAAGCCTGCTTGGTGACCGGTGTCTGCAGTTCCGGATTTTATGTGCGCAACTGCCGTTCCGCCAACCGCGAAGAATACGCGACCTTCATTCAAAGCTGGGCGGATGCCGGCTGCGGCGAAATGCCATAAGTGAAAATGAATTCACGTGAGAAAGAGGGAAGAGCATGCTCTTTCCTCTTTTTTGTGCCGAGGAGCCCTTCTAGATAGACGTAGTTCCACGGCCCCCGTGGTAAACGATTTACCGCGGGGGCCGCGGAACTACGAAGACTGTCGATTCATTTTCCGCCCCGATAAATCCCCAGGATCTTGGTCACATAACGGCGGGTGCTGGGGAAGGGGATGCCTTCCACAAAAGGGATGCCGGGGAGTTGGAGATCTTCCCAGGCCCGGACCCTGCTGGGTCCTGCGTTGTAATAGGCCAGGGCGTAGGCAGTCGGATCTTCCTTGTTGGCAAATTCGTCCAGTCCTTCCCGCAAGTACCAAGCCGAAATGTTGGCATTCACTTTTAGTTTAAAAAGTTGTTTTTCGCTCGGGACTTTATGATCGGTTTTTTGTGCCCAGTGTTTCGCGGTGTTGGGCATGATCTGAAACATCCCGATTTCCCCGGCCGCGCCCACAGCTTTGGGGTTGAGTCGGCTCTCGGTGATACCGACGGCGCGGAGCAATAGGGGATCTACGCTGTTTTTCCGCCCGGCCCGCCAGATGTGCCGGTCGATATGATGCGTCCGCAGGCCGACGACTCCCAGGGCCAATAACAGCAGGGCGGAAACGATTTGGAGATTGGAAAGGCGCTTTCTCATCTTTCTTTCTCCTGTAGATTCTGGCAAACGAACAGGAATGTCAAACCCACCCACAGATAAAGCGTCCTTTCCTCCCATCGCCCGGGTGGTGGTGGATGTGGCGTTGGACAAAGAATTTGACTACCTTATTCCGGTGGAAATGCGCGGGAAGCTGTTGACCGGAATGCAGGTAAAGGTTCCCTTCGGACGCAGGGAAACCGAAGGTTTTGTACTGGGGTTTAAAGAGAAATCAGATTTCAGTGGCTTAAAGTCTATTTCCGGATTGGCGCAGGAAGGTGCCTTGCTCTCCCCAAAAATCATGGAATTGGCCAAGTGGATGGCGGACTATTATGTGGCCCCTATCGAACATGCGGTCAAAACCGTTTTGCCCGGCGCAGTACGTAAACGGGGTGCGGGGTTCAAAAAACAACTCTTTGCCACCCCCGGTGAAAAATCTGCAATCGAAAGTGAATTGGTGCCGTTGCGGCGACAAGCACCCAAACAAGCGGCGGCCCTGGATATTTTGCTGTCCGGCGAGCAAATGTTGATGTCTGATTTGGTGCGTGCCGCCAAAGTGACCCATGGCACTTTACGTTCGTTGGAGAAAAAAGGATTCATTCAACTTACGGAAGGGGTGCAGGGACGGGATCCGCTGGCCAATCAGGAATTTTTGCGGACCAAAGATCTGAAACTGAACAGTGAACAGTCGGATTGTCTGGGGAAAATCAATGTGGGCATTGATAGTGGAAATTTAAAAGTGGTGCTTTTGCACGGGGTGACCGGCAGCGGAAAAACCGAAGTCTATTTGCAGGCACTTTCCCACGCCCTGGCTTTAGGCAAGGGGGCGATTGTGTTGGTGCCGGAAATTGCATTGACCCCGCAGACGGTGGAACGTTTCCGCGGTCGCTTCGGCGAATGTCTGGCGGTTTTGCACAGCCACCTGTCCGACGGGGAACGCCACGACGAATGGCACCGGGTAAAACGGGGCGAAGCCACGGTGGTGGTGGGCGCACGATCGGCTTTGTTTGCGCCGGTCAAAAATTTAGGGCTCATCGTGGTCGATGAAGAACATGAGTCGACCTATAAACAGGAGGAAAGCCCACGCTACCACGCCCGCGACTTGGCGGTAATGCGTGGGCATCTCGAAGGCTGCACGGTGGTGTTGGGTTCGGCGACCCCGTCCGTGGAAAGTTTGGAAAATGTGCATCAGGGAAAATACGAGTTGGCGAAACTGGGGATCCGCGCGGATGACCGGCAGTTGCCTTTGGTCAAAGTGGTGGACATGCGTCATCAACGTTATGAAGGCAAACCGACATTGTTTTCCAACGATTTGGTGGAGGGGATTCGCCTGCGCATCAACTTAGGGGAGCAGGTCATGTTGTTTCTCAACCGGCGGGGCTACTCCAAAAATTTGACTTGTCCGGAATGCGGATTTGTCCCCGAGTGTCCGGACTGTTCGGTGGCGCTGACCTATCACAAGCGGCTGGGATATTTACGCTGTCACTTTTGCGGACACGCGGAACGGGTACCCGACCGCTGTCCGCAGCCGGATTGCAAAGCGGAAGACTGGCAATACATGGGCTCGGGCACCGAGAAGATCGAAAACCAGCTGGCCCGCATTTTTCCTCATGCCCACATCCGTCGAATGGACAGTGACACCATGACTTCCAAGCACGCCTATCATCATGTGTTGGGTGCTTTCCGGAAAGGGGAGATCGATATTTTGATCGGCACCCAGATGATTGCCAAAGGCCTGCATTTTCCCAATGTGACTTTGGTGGGAGTGGTGAATGCGGATGCGACTTTGCATATGCCGGATTTCCGGGCGGGAGAGCGGGCTTTTCAATTGTTCACCCAGGTGGCGGGGCGGGCCGGACGTGGAGATGTGGCGGGAGAAGTGTTGATTCAAACCTACACGCCCACCCATCCGGCGGTACAGGCCGCGCGGCGGGGGGATTTTGATGTATTTATCGACGAAGAACTCGAAGCCCGCAAGATGCTCAATTATCCTCCCTATTGCCGGTTGATCTGTGTGCATTTTAAAGGGGAGAATGAACAGCAGGTGGATTTTGTATCCGGTCAGGTATTTAACGAACTTGATCGGCTGCTGGGCGAAAATCCCGATGTGAATTTGGCCCCGCCGGTCCCTTCACCCATTGCGCGTATTCAGAAGAATTACCGCTATCAGATGATCGCCCGGGTCCCGCGCACCAAACTTTTTACAGTGCCCTTGCGGCATGTTCTCGACGGGCTCAAGCTCCCCCGGCAGGTCCAAATCATCGTGGATGTGGATGCGATCAGTTTGATGTGAACGTTCCCGTCTGTTGAGTGCAGGTTGACATGGTCATTTAAAATGACTATATTGAAATTATGAAAACCATGGCCATTACTGAATTTAAATCGCATGCCCTGAAAGTTCTGAATGATCTTTCGAAAGATCAGGAATCTATTGTGATCACCAAACGGGGCAAACCCATTGCGGAAGTCGTTGCCTACAAAGAAAAACCCCTTCAAATGGGGAGTTTACGTGGGACGGTGCTTTATGAGGGGGATATCATTTCTCCACTGGGCGAAGAGATGTGGGATGCATGTAAATGAAGTATGTATTGGATACACATACTTGGATATGGTGGAATGCCAATCCTGATAAATTATCCATTGATGTAAAAGAGTTGCTGGGTAACCCAGACCGGTTTTCAGAGATCCTTTTATCGGCAATTTCTCCATGGGAATTTTGTAAACTGATTGAGAAAAAGAGATACCTTATTTCTAATCATCCCCTCGAATGGATCGATCAGGCTTTGAAAATGACTAAATTACGGCTGGTACCCTTGACGCCTGCAATCAGCTACCGGTCAACCTCTCTTCCAGGATCTTTTCACGCGGATCCGGCCGATCAAATCATTGTCGCCACAGTAATGGAAGAAAATGCCATCCTTATCACCAAAGACGGACTGATTCAAAATTACCCACACCTGCGTACCCTATGGTAAAGATCCCGAGTTCCGGATGTTATTATTCCGATACGAGGCTGCTTAACGGTTCCTGATCCAAGTGACGAACCACGGGGCGTTTTTTGGGAGAGCGGGTGGTGCTCCCCGAGCACCAAAACCCGGGATTGAGCGCGAACACCGGATGCTCCGGCGTTCCCCGTTCCGCCCGGTGTATCTGACCAATCAGAATATCCATCATGGTTTGCAACTGACTTTCCATATCCTGATTGATCCCGGTCACATCCTCCGATCCTTCCCCCCACTGGTCCAAGGTGGCGTAGCCCAGGTCCTTCGGAAATTTGATCCCCTCCTGCAGCAGCATGCGGTATACCTCCTGGCCCGGACTGACCACAACATCGAGACGGTTTTTATCGATCCAGGCCAGGAGTGCGTTCGCATCATATTCTTCCGGAACAAAGATCGGGAGTTCGTTCATTACCCCTCGAAGTTGTTTCCAAAGGAGGTAGGCCGCGGACCAACGGTGATGCGTGCGAAGTTCCACATCCTGCCACATGGTGAGTCCGATTCGTTTGTATCCATCCGCTTCAAGCTCTGCCAAGGTCGTTAACATTCCCCTGAAGTGGTTATGCCGGACCCCACTGATCCGGGGGACCATCAGGGTATCGGAAAATTCCACTGCACAGAATTTATCCCATTCCACGGGCAACGTTCTCACCCCCTGATGAAACATTTCCGGATGGATCATGGGGATGATGATTCCTTCGATTCCACGTGTCCACATGATCCGGTTGATTCTCTCCGGAGTTGTGTCGGGATTATTCAGCCAAAAGGATTCCAGTTGGTATCCCCGGCTGTCTGTGATCTCCGTAAGCTTCGAGAAAATCTTTTGTTCCACAGGGTTCCATTCCTCGGTGGGGCCGCTGCGGATAAATCCCAAGGTCCCCTGATCTTTTAACGGTCCCTTTTTGGTGCTGGACATCAGTTTGGAGAGATGCGGGTTTGGTCGATAGCCCATCTCTTTGGCCAAAAATTTTATTTTTTCTTTGGTGGTCTTGGAAATTCTCGGGTGTCCTTTCAGAGCGAGGGAAACCGTGGCCTTGGATACCCCGGCCCGGTCGGCGATTTGCTGAAGAGAAACACTTTTGCGCTTTTGCATTCTTGGATTAGATGCCGAATTCACAGGGGAGTCAACGTTAACTTAGCTCGCGGATAAAATATCTACCAAATCAATGAAAAGAGATTTAGACTGGTGACATGATGAAAATACAACTCCTTCCCACGATCGTTCTTTCCGCTGTCTGCTTCACTTCACTCTTCGCTCAGACCAACACTGATTGGAATGGAGGGGGGGCTACTGATATTTGGTCTGATGCCGCCAATTGGAGTGCGGGTACGCCTGATACCAATAGTGAAGTGGCTCGTTACCTCTCTTTCCCAACCATTGATATTGAGGTGGACAGCGACCACACCATTAACAGTTACCTCGATGGTTTCGACGGGGCGGGGCAAACAACGACCTTTTCCGGCACGGGTGTGCTTACGGTTGACCGAAACCTGGCTGGCTATAGCGTGGGTATCAACAACGCAACGGGTGGTGTGGGTGGGACGTTGAAATTCAGCGGCAAGGTCACGATCGATAATTCGCTTGGTGGAGCCACTGCCGTCCAAAACTCGAATGGCACGAACAATATTACAGAGTTTGCTGCTGGAAGCACTTTGACACTAAACACGAATTTCCAAATTAATAACAGTGGCAGTTACCTGTTTAACGGCACACTGGCCGGCTCTGCTGATTTTATCGCCGCCTCTTCGCCCGGTATATCCTTTGGGGTTGGGCACGATAGTAGCGGTTACACGGGTAATGTAATTTATTATTCAAACGGAAAGGTGGCGATTGATGGAGGCACTGTACTCAGTAACAGCCAAAGGTTTCAAGTGAATGGCAATAACAGTGAATTGGAGTTAAACGCTGCAGACGCGATCAATGGTGCAGGTATATCCATTGCGGGAACCAATACATTCCTCCTTGATGCGAATGCGAATCAGGATGACATGGGATTTCTTAATTTAGGTGAAGGCACATTAAATCTTGATCTTGCTGCCGGAGTAACGGGTCTCTCTTTCGCTGACAGTTCTGCGTTTGACTGGACGGGCGGTACCGTAAATATTACCGGTTTCCGCGAAGGCGTGATTAAATTCGGGAACGATGACACCGGTCTAACCGCTGGCCAACTCGACACCATTGATGACGGAATTTACAGTCTTACCGATGAGGGGTATCTCACCATACCCGAACCCGGCACCATCCCCTTGTTTCTGATCTTCGGTTTCGGTCTGCTGTTTTCCCGCCGCCGGAAAAACTGAAACTTTTCCCCTTCTTCTTGTCCTTCGAATCTATCCCTCCTTCGGGAGGGAACGGATGAGACTTGTAATTCAACTCAGATAAATCTTTATGCGTATTTTCCGATCAGCGATATTTATATCCTCAGTGCTCATAAGCCTGGCGGCTCTGGCACAACCCAACATTGTGTTCATTTTGACGGATGATGTGGGAACGGGCTGGATTCCGCCTTACGCGGAAAAACTGACGGTGGCGGATATCGAACCGGAAATTGTAGGGCAATATCAACAGACGCATGGCCATCAGGGGGCGGTCGACCTCGAAGCCCATCTGGCGGCGGCAAAAGTGAGCATGCCCACGCTCTCCAAACTGTCCAAACAAAGTGCCGTCTTCCACCGGGCTTTTGCCACGGCTTCTCTCTGCTCCCCCAGTCGGGCGGGGTTGCTCACGGGGAGTTTTCAACAGACCTGGGGCGCTTACTGGAATAAGGATGTGGATGACCACGGAATCCCCGCCGACCGCACTTTACTTTCCGAATCCCTTCATAAAGCCGGATACCGTTGTGGCATTGTCGGGAAATGGCATGTGGCCAAGCAGGATCCGCGAATCATGGAGAAAGCCTGGGTGGAGGAATTGGGTGAAGAGCTGCCCATCCCAAAATATTACGGAGGGAAGTGGCCGCAATTGCAGAAGGCCATGCGTGCCAATGCCTGGAAAACTTCATCCGCACCCGGCCAGCATCCCTTGGACCGGGGATTTGACTACTACTTCGGCTACAACAGTTATGATGATCAGGATTATGGCTCCGAAACCCTTTGGGAAGGGTGGGCGCGGGTTCCCAAAAGACCGGAGGGCGAATTTCTAACTGATCTGTTTAACCGCAAAGCGGTGGAATTTATTGAAAGCTCACTGGACCGGAAAAAACCATTCTTCCTCTATTACGCCCCTAAAACCCTTCACGGCGGCATTAAACGTCCACCGGAATCTTACGTGCAAAACTTTGATACCGGCAACAGGTTCAGTGACCTTTTCGCGGGGCACCTGTTGGCGTTGGATGACGGAATCGGAAAAATTTTACAGACCCTGGAAACCAGAAAACAGCTGGAGAACACGCTGATTATTTTTACTTCAGACAATGGATTCACCCTCTACAATGTCCCGCCCTACAATGCCCCCAACCGGGGAGGAAAAGGAAGCGGATGGCTTGGAGGATTGAATGTGCCCCTGATCATCTGGAACCCCAAACTGATCCGGCCGGGAGAGTACAATGACATTGTCAGCCTGGCGGATCTTATGCCCACCATTCTGAATTTCGTGGGAATGGATCCGCCGTCCGGAATTGACGGAATAAGTTTGTTTCCCTATCTGATCGGGGCCAGCGACAGGCCTCCGCGGAAATCACTCGGCGCGGCGGGAATTCATTCTTCCCGCTGGTCCTATTCATATGAAACCCATGGCGAAAACAACACCAAGGATGCCATGGAAGCCCCCATGTATGCCTGGGTTCTGGAAGAAGATATGTTGTTGATGCAGATCACAGAAACGCCTCCCGGATTGTATGAAAATTTACCCGAAGGACTTCCCGGGAGAACGCTGCTATTTGATATAGAAAGCGACCGCGCGCAGCGTGAAAACTTGGCTGAAGCGTTTCCGGAAAAGATTCCTCTCCTTCAATCCCGCGTTTCAGAATGGTTGCAACACACGGCTGAACCCCTAACATCCCAACAGGATGCATATGAGCATCTCCAACAACCGGACACCCCCTGATTCCCATGCATGGTTCTCAAACCCATTCCAATAAGGCCCGCCAATCCGACGCTTTCACGCTGATTGAAATGCTGGTGGTGATTGCGATTATTGCCCTGTTGGCATCACTGATTATCCCTGCGGTCACGGGAACCCTCGCAAGGGCCAAAAAAACCTCCGCCATGAGTAATCTGCGGCAACTTGGAATCGGCGTCGTGGCCTATGCAACAGATAATAATGGCAGGTTTCCCCGGGGCGGTTTTCAGCCCTTATACTGGCATAATGACATTTATCCTTATGTAGGAAATGATCCCTCCGTGTTCCGGGATCCGGCGGGTCATACAGAATATGGTGACCCCTGGGTACAATTTGAAGAGGATGGTGAAGATCTTCCTTTTGACTTTGGATACAATGCCCATATCAATCCTTATTCAGGCTCCGAACTGGTAAATGAAAAACCCTGGAACCAGGGCCCAAGAGATCTCTCGGATATTATGGGGTATCCGGTGCCTCTCATTCACACCATCGTAAACCAAAACAACTTTGTTTTCTGGACCTTCTCACTGCCTGAGAACTCCGGGAACCGGCAGGCCTACGACCCGCGCCATTCGGGCAGAGGACTCGTGCTCTGGACCGACAGCAGTATCTCCTCGCCCACCTATGCGGAATACATGCAGATGGCCGAAGACCGGGGTGGGCCTTCAGCTTTTGTCACGGGCCAATAATAAAATGAATCAACCTGGAATGTTTTACCTGAGAGTCTTCAGATTTTTAAAACGGCCTGCCTTATTTACCGGTTTGGCTTTGCTCGGTGGATGTATGCCGACGGTCAACCAAAACTCAAAACTCGAATTGAAATCAGAACAGAAAGCTGAACCCAAACCAGAATATAACGCCTCGCGGGAACTTCCGAATCTCATCAGGGCGGGCATTGAAAGTGGACAAAAAATCATCCGCATTCCGGAAGGGCGTTATCACGTTCTTCCGAGTGAAGGAATTCATTTGGAGCTCCGGGATCTCCAGGGGTTCACGCTGGATATGCGCGGGGTGGAAATGATCTGCACGGAAAGCACCCTTGCCCTGCGGATCGAAAATTGTGAAGGGCTCACCATCCGCGGTCTGACCGTCGATTATGATCCGCTTCCTTTCACCCAAGGGGAGCTGATCGAAATTTCTCAAGACCGTAAGACGCACCTGATCAAGCTGGCGGAAGGATTTCCACCGGCGGAAGCGGTGATAGCCTCCAAATACATTCTTTTTTCCCCCGACGGCGATCTGCGATACGGAAGCTATTATCAATTTGAAACAGAGGGGCTTCCCGATAACCATCTGCGGATCAGCGGTCTGCATCCCCGGAAAGACGGCGGCGAACAGACAGGCGATCTGATTACCATCTCTGCCCAGCATCTGCAGGGACGTTTCAGACCGCATGCCATTCACTTGGAACGATCAGTAGGCACGGTGTTGGAGGATATCACCCTTTATGCTTCTCCCACTTTCGGGTTTTTTGAAACCCACTGTTCGGGATCCGTGTACCGGAGGTGTATCGTGGACCGTAAAGACAAGCGTCTCCGCTCTCTGAACGCCGACGGATTTCACAGCAAGTTCGCCGAAGTGGGGCCGTTACTGGAAGAATGCCTGGCCTATTGGCAGGGGGATGACGGCATCAATATTTGCGGTGCGTATCATTTGGTCATCGGTTCAGAGGGGGATCGGCTGCGGGTATTGGCAAAACGTGAAATGGATATCCTGCCCGGGGATCCCGTGCAATTGGTGCAGCTCGGCGGGCGCCCCTTACCCAATGCCAAAGTCCTCTCCGTTACCGAGACAGGACCTGCCACGGAAGCGCAACTCAACAGCCTTGAGGGCGTTCCTGTCCTGCAAAATGTGAAGCAGCTTCTCACGACGGCGTATGAAATTCAGATCGACACCCCGGTAGAAATGGAACCCGGTGGGGTCATCGGATCTCTCAACCGAATGGGAAATGGCTTTGTGATCCGGGGCTGTGAATTTGGATTTATTCGTTCCCGGGGGATTCTGGTAAAAGCCAGTAACGGTTTGATCGAAGACAATCTCCTGGACCATTGCGGGATGCAGGGCATCAAGGTGGCCCCCGAGTATAATTGGTTGGAGTCTGGATTCAGTGAAAACGTCACCATAAGAAACAACCGCATCATCCAACCGGGAAAAGAGGGCATTCTGGTGGACAGCATCGGGCCTCACCCCATGCACCGGAACCTCGAGATTTTAAACAATACCATTACCACCCAAAACCTTCCTGCGGTGCGTATCCAAGGTGTAAGCGGGGGAAGCTTTCTGGAAAACGAGATCCGTGGGTTCTCCGCCGGACAAAATGAGTCCGCCGTTTCCGTGAGTGATTCCTCTCACTTCCGCCGGGACCAACAGAATCCCTAATTTTTTCACCCCCGCTATGAAGAACAGTATGCTTGAACAGACGACCTTGGCCCCGACGCCGGAATCCTCAGCGCTTTTGACGTTGAAACCTGAAAACGGCAAAACGCTCCTCCTTCCCAAAGGTGTGCACCATTTATTTCCGGGGGACTTTCCTTTCCGCCACCTGCACATTTCCAACAATGATGACGGGATTAAACATATTGTGTTTGATCTTTCCGGCATGGAAAATGTCACCATCGACGGAAACGGTGCCGAACTGATCCTGCATGGTCATCTGATTCCTTTCTATATGCGGGATGCGAAGAACATCACCTTGAAGAATCTCACCATCGATTGGGAGCATCCCTTTTGTGCCCAGGGGGAAGTGGTGGACGCGGGTCCGGGTTGGGTGGAGATAAAACTCGAAGAAGCATATGACCTCCGGGTTTGCGATGGACGTCTACAGGCGCACACGCCTGATTGGATGTATCCAGTGGGTATTCATAATCTGAATTATATCGACCCGGTCCGCGGGGAGCACGCATATCAGTCCACCGACGAATATGGGATGTTCACCCATGAGGACTATACCGCGATTCAAAAGGAGGCGCGGGTCCTCCGGCTGGAGTCGGATGTGATGCGGAACAAACCCCAAGTCGGTCAGGTCGCGGTCTTCCATTTTGACGGCCGGACTTCTCCGGTGGTTTCGGCACAAAACTGCGAAGGCATCCGCATCGAAAACAGCACAATTTTTCATGCGGGGGCGATTGCAACCATCTTCGAAGGATGCCGCGATGTTTATTTAGATCATCTTGAAGTCAGGCGCCGGGGGAAGCGATGGTTTTCTTCGTTGAATGACGCAACCCACTTTGTGGAGTGCAAAGGGAATATATTCCTGACTAACTGTCTTTTTGAATTTCAAAATGATGATGCCACCAATATCCACGGGATCTACAGGTCTGTCGATGCCGCATTGAACGAAGATACCCTGCTTCTCCGCCTCATGCATTTTCAACAGTTGGGGGTTGATACCATTGGCCCCGGAGACAGCCTGGCCCTCTGCGATTGCAATTCTTTGAAGACCCTGGCCATCCGCAGGGTGTCCAAAGTTTTGCCTCAGGATCACCAGTGCACGGCCTATCAGTTTTCGGAAAAGCTTCCGGATCTGGACTGGAACCATGTAGTGGTCATGCGTTATGAAAGCGACGTGCACGTGCTGATTCAGGGCAATACCATCCGCAACAACCGTGCGCGGGGCATTCTGATCACCAGCATGGGGAAAGTGGAAATCAGGGACAACTTTTTTCATACGCCGGGACCTGCCATTCAGATTGAATACGGGGTTACCGGAAAGTGGTTTGAATCCGGTCCGGTTGAAGATGTGGAGATCACGGACAATATCTTTGATCAGTGTAACTTCGGGTGTTGGGGGAATGCTTTGTTTTTGCTTGGCCCCATGCATGGCGACCCCACATCGGAAAACATCCGGATTCATGGAAACCGCATTCATCACATCTACAAACCGCTGGTCCGCATCTCCAATGTGGATGGCTTTGTGTTTTCCGACAATGAGATCGTGCCCGGTACCGATTATCCGCATTGGGAAAGTTCTCCCGACATGCTGGTCCTTGGCCCCGGGGTCACAAACGAGGTCCTTTCGGATTTTACGTCAAACCGCGAAGCCGGTGACACAGTTTGATGCCGAACTCAAAAGGCTCGGTACAGACATGATTTCCACCATGTGGGAAGAAGAGGGGGATCGGACTGGCCGGTCCCAATCATTGTGGATGTGGATGCGATCAGTTTGATGTGAAATAAAATCAATTATGGGGATCGTATAAATCCGAACCCAGCCAACTGAGGTCGCTCAGCGCCTGTTGTGCCAAGACGCGCGTTTTATTTTTCCACTCGACATTCAACTCCAAATAATTCCGCTCCATTTGAGCACCTAATCTCCGTTTGGGCTTGTTGTATAAAGCCTCATAGCGATCATAATAGACGTGCCGTATATCTTCGATTTGAATCATGGCCTCAATGAAGGAAACCACATGCTGTGCATCTTCAGTGGTGAGGATATCCTGTTTGTGCATTTCCTGCCCGTCTTTCCATGCCTGCTTTAATTCGCCTTTTTTATATAGCCTTTTGATGACTTGGTTTGAGGGATCGTCCTCGACAATATCACTGGTTAACACTTCAAAGATATCTTCCAAATTACGGACGTATCTATTTTTGTTCGGAACGGGTACCCGCGTAGGTACAGGGGTTGGAACGGTTGGTATTTGAATGACCGGCGTGGGAACCGGTGCCGGTAGAGGGGCGACAGATTTCGAAGGCCAGAACTTGAAAATGATGAAAGCGGTAAGGACGGTGATGATAAATTGGAAAAAAATTTTCATGAGCTGATTCCGATTCGATGGAAAGCAGGAAGCCTAACCCATTAGATACAAAGAATAAACGGGATATAAAGAATATATACAAATGGAAATGCGGAATGTTGGGTTCTTTACAGTGCTGAAGCTGGTTGAACACTTCTTTTTGACATGAGGAAAAGTTCAGGTTAGAGGTTTTCTATGATTTATCCTCTTTGTTATTTTGGAAATTCGGTGCTTCGCGAAAAAGCTGCGCCGATTACGAATTTTGATGCCGAACTCGAAAAGCTCGGTAAAGACATGATTTCCACTATGCGGGAAGAAGAGGGGATCGGACTGGCCGGTCCGCAAATTGGGAAGTCCCTGCGAATTTTTACCATGGAAGTTCCGGTGGATATGGACGAAGATGAAAACGGCCAACCGCTTAATGCGGGATTGGAAAGTCCGCTGGTGGTGGTGAATCCGGAAATTGAAGTTGTGGGGGACGTCGAGGAGGAAATGGAGGAGGGGTGTCTCTCTATTCCCGAAGTTCGCGGAAAAGTGATTCGTCCTTTTGCCATCAAATTGAGGTATCAGAATGTGAAAGGCGAAAGCAAGGAACTCGAACTTCAGGGCTTGGCCGCCCGCTGTGTGCAGCATGAAACGGATCATTTGAACGGGGTGTTGTTTATCGACTATTTAAGTTCAGTCAAAAAAATGTCCATCAAAGGCAAGCTTAAGAGAATTAAGCAAAATTATGGTTAAGTGCCATTTAGGGGAGATGATTTAGGGCAGGATGATTTAGGGCAGGATAATTTAGGGCAGGATAATTTAAGGCAGGATGATTTAGGGCAGGATGATTTAGGGGAGCATAATTTAGGGCAGGATAATTTTTGAGGGGAGTCAAAGAAGAATGTTTCCCTGGCCGTGGCTCGCGCCACACGCGGGTAGGCAGATCAATCATCTTGCCCAAAATCATCTTGCCTCATGTTGTGGAATATCATTTTGCCTCTTAGAAAGCTTGCTATTCAAATGTAGTCCTTTCATACTTTTTTTATGATTGGGCAAGAGGATTTTTTCAGTGACGGGTCAGACGAAGGCAACAACTTAAGTTTGGCGAGGATCCATTCTGCCGCGGTACTGGGGGTGGATGCGATTCCGGTGGAGGTGGAGGTCAATGTCAGCCCCACCCAGGAAAACAAATTTCAACCCAACATCGTGGGACTGCCGGATGCGGCAGTAAAAGAAAGTCTGGACCGGGTAAGCACCGCCCTGGCCAACAGCGGATTGGAAACGCCTTTTGCGATGAGATGGCTCATCAACCTCGCGCCTGCGGATCTCCGCAAGCAGGGGCCCAGTTTTGATTTACCGATTGCTTTGGCGACCTTGTCCGCATTGGAAGAGCTGACGCAGGAGCAACTCAAGGGAGCGATGGCGGTGGGGGAGTTGGCACTGTCCGGCAATTTACGTCCGGTGCGCGGGGTGTTGCCTATTGCGCTGCGGGCAAAGGAGATGGGAATTCAAAGGCTGTTTGTGCCTGAGGAAAACGGCGAAGAGGCGGCGGTGGTGGAGGGGTTAAAGGTGTATCCGGTGAAACATCTGCGGGAGGTTGTGGATTTCCTGAAAGGGGATTTAGAACTGCAAGCGCTGTCGCTGGATCTGGACAAGATGTTCGATCAGTATCAACAATACCCACTCGATTTTGCGGAAGTGAAAGGACAGGAAACTGCGCGGCGGGCTTTGGAGGTTTCGGTTGCGGGAGGTCATAATTTGTTGATGATCGGCTCTCCGGGCACGGGTAAAAGCATGATCGCTAAACGCATTCCCACCATACTGCCTCCGCTCAATTTGGCGGAATCATTGGAGGCAACCAAAATACATTCGATTGCCGGGACCCTGCCCGCACATCAGGCCCTGGTGGCACAACGGGCCTTTCGTGCGCCTCATCACACCGTTTCCGACGCGGGACTTTTAGGCGGAGGAACCTATCCCATGCCCGGAGAAGTAAGTCTGGCCCATCACGGGGTATTGTTTCTCGATGAACTTCCTGAATTTGCCCGCAACGTATTGGAAGTGATGCGTCAACCTTTAGAGGACGGGGTGGTCAATATCAGTCGGGCGGCGGCCTCGGTTACCTTTCCCTGCAGTTGCATGCTCGTCGCAGCAATGAACCCGTGTCCCTGCGGTTATTATGGTGATCCCAAACGTAAATGCCATTGCACCCCCCAGCAGATTCAGCGCTACCGCAACCGGGTGAGTGGACCGTTGTTGGACCGTATTGACATTCAGATTGATGTACCGGCAGTCCGTTACGAAGAATTGACTTCACTCGAAAAAGGAGAAAGCTCCGCCGCCATTCGGGAGCGGGTCATCCGCGCCAGAAAAGTGCAGGAAGAACGCTTTGCCGACAATGACCGCATTCACTGCAACGCCAATATGGGCACCAAAGAACTGAATGAAGTTTGCCGCCTGGATGAGCAGGGGCATCAAATGTTGCGCATGGCCATGGACGAGTTAAACCTTTCCGCCCGCGCCTATGACCGCATCCTCAAAGTCTCCAGAACCCTCGCCGACCTGGAGGGTGCAGAAGACATTCAACCCCACCATCTCGCCGAGGCCATCCAGTACCGGAGTTTAGATCGGCAGGGGTGGACGTAACGCAGCCTTTCAGGCTGAAGGGCAGGGGCTTTCCAGCCTTTTCTTCTCTTAGCGGTAAATAATGGGGAAAAAATGCGTCTAAGAGCCTTTTAAGCTCTAAAAATCTTCCTAAGTTTTTGGCCGACAACCGAAACCTGTGGCCAGCCCCCGCTGTCCTAAAGTTCGAATTCGACATCCTCATCTTCTGGTGGGGTGGCCCCGCCGGGTTGCAGATTGGGTTGGGTAATGTTTTCGGCCTGGGTGGTGGGCAGATAGCGGTAGGTCACCATCAGGGCCAATGCGCTGAGGCTTGTGTCCAACACCAGTCCCTGTTCAGGGGACTCTCTGGAAAAATTATTCCAGTGACCATCGTCCGCCTGATTTTTCACCAGCGCTTCTACCATCTTCGGGTAGAATTTTCTGAAATTCGACCCGTTCCGGTTTTCCTGAAAAAAGGCCTGCACGGCGTAATACCAAAACATCAGTTCTCCCCCGTACTCATCACTTCCGATCCTGCTGACACCCCATTCCGGCAGCCAGTCCTGTTTGGTGTGACGTTCCATGTATTTTAGAATTTCACGTGCCTCTTTCCGGTCACCGTTTCCGGTAAGGTACATGCCCAACAGGCCGGCGGCGGACAGAATTTCTCTTCGGGAGGAAGCCTTGGGTGAGGTTTCAATCGAAAGGCGGTAGCCGAAACCCCGTCCCAAATCATCTTTCATCGATCCCAGCAGCATCCCCTCCATGGCCCGTTGCTTATACACATTCAGTTTCGGATGATCCGGGAGGGCGATGCTTGCCGCTTTCAAAGCTTGAACATGCCAGGCATCCACCGAAACGTCATGGGTGTCCGATTTTTCATATTTATATTCATAACCGCCTCTGGGATGCTGAGATTCAATCATCACCTTAACTGCCCGTTCCAAGGGAGCGGTCAACAGGGGGTTTTGCGTCATAGTGGAAGATTCGGCAAGGGCATAGGTGGCCATGGCATGGGCATAAACCACATGTCGGCCCACCGGCTGAAGCAATCCGCGGGAATCCTGATTTTCAACCAGAAACCTGATGCCATTGGCAACGGTTGAACCGAATTCCCGTGATGCGGGAGTTTCTCCGTGTGCCAAAAATGCCAGCAATGCGAGGCCTGTGTGTCCCGAATCACCTTTTTTTCCCTCTGCTCCCCACGATCCGTTCTCATGCTGATTCTCTTTCAACCATCTGAGGGCTTTGAGTACTGCAGGTTCTGAAACGCCGCCCAGTCCCCGTCCGTATTGTTTTAGCGCCTTTGCGCGTCCGACGGAGGTTCGACCGGCCAATAAATTTGTCATATGTACCGGACTGGATATATCCGACATCAGGTCCGAGAGGCTGCTGACATCGGTTTGCACAGATTCTACAACCGGTTCCGGATCTTGTTCCATGTCCGTATCGATGGGTGTATCAAAGGCGAGGTCGCTGAAATTATCTATATCATCAGGATCGACGACCATCTCGGGTTCGATTTCCTCTTCGATTTCATCAATAAGTTCTTTGTCCATGGCTTCGATGACAATTACCGTAGTGTTATCCCGTTCCTGCTTGTCCTGAAAAGTAATGAAGGTGATCAGGAGCATGATCAAAATGCCATTGATGATCAGGGAAACCAAAACACTCGAGGTGTGGGCCATTCGAAGGTATCGTTGTACGTTCATAGAAGTATTTGTTTTTGCATTTGTGTTTTTGTGTCCGGAATTTGTGCTGAAGTGAGCGTACGCAATTTACATGCTAATGTTTAGAATTTTCCCAATAAATCGGCACGAATGGTTAAAACGTACCTGAAATAAACGTGGGGCATCAAATGCTCAGCATGGATGAATTCAACCTCTCCGCCCGCACCTACGACCAGATCCTCAAAGTTTCCCGTACCACCGCCGACCTGGATGGGCCAGAAGATATTCAACCAAACCATCTCGCCGAAGTTGTCCCATACCGCAGCCTTTCAGGCTGAAGGGGAGGGGCTTTCCAGCCTTTTTCTTATCTTAGCGATAAATAATGGGGTGAAAAAATGCGTCTAAGAACCTTTTAAGCTCTGAAAATCCTCCTAAGTTGTTGTCCGACAACCGAAAGCTGTGGCCAGCCTCCGCTTTAGCGGGTCCGTTAATTTGAAAAGCGAAAACCTCTGTTGGAAGCCGCACAGGGGTCAAGCAGTACACTCTATCATTCTGATATAATATATGACCCTGTGTTCTAGCATCCCTCCTTTTCATTCTTTTTTATTTTTAAACCGGGGATGTTCGTTCACATGGACATACATTTTTAAATGGGTATCCAACAGAAAGACCTTGTCTCCTTCACTTTCATATAAACCCAGAATGAAAGCCCCATTGGGGGTATGGATGGTGAAAGAACGCATTCCATTCTCTAATGTCAGACCCCATGCACAACTGGGTGGCATCAGCCTTCTACGTGAAAATCGTTGCGGGACGGCTTGCATTTTTTGAAGTGGTGCCAAAATTTTTTCTTCGACGACCTTCTGGGCGCGCTCATCGGCGGGGGGCTGCTCATCGGCGGGAATGAAGAGTGGAAGCAGGCATAGTAAGAGGAGGGGGGAGTACTTTTTCATGAGGGAATTTTCCTTGAGGGTTGGTTTTTGGGTTGAAATAAAAGTGGATGATTCCTTCGGCAATCAAAAGATTTAGAAGGGTGCTTGCCCATGTGCTGAGAGAATAATTCAAGGTATATGAAAATCCGGCGTAGTATCCGCTTAGGTACAGCAATCGAAAAGTAAGGGCACTGAGGGCCACTGCATAACTCCGTACCATCCAACGGGTATGTGAGCGTATATGACATCGGCATAATTCATAAAGGCCGAGGAGGGTCACCGAGGTCATCCAGCATCCGGTAAGAAAAAAGCCTAATCGCCCTATAAAACCTCCGTGTGCATGTAAAGAGAGCCACAACCCTGTAGGCAACATCACTCCCAGTGTGCTAAAAGCATAAATGCTCCCCATGACGGCATGCGTGATTCGTTTTTTAAGCAGAGGGATAAAGAGGAAAGGGCCTGTGAACAGGCAAAGCATGCCAGCCAAAACATGGGCAATCAGAACTTGCCTCCAGCCGGGAGGCGCGTCCTGAATCCGCTCCCGGTAGAACACAACCGTTCGAGGGTCAGATAAATATCCCCGGCTGTTCCAAAATAACAAACCCGTCAAAGTGAGAACAAAGGTCCAAAAGAGAAGAGGGAGTAAATGTTTTGCATGCATCCTCTATAAAATAATTGGAATGGCCGCAGAGGTTGTCATGGAATTGTAAAAGGTTTGTAAATAAACCCTTTGAAAGCTGCCGGGTCAAAAAAAGTTCCGGCCGGTAATTGTTGTTCAAAAAATCTATTTGAGACCGGACTCTATGTTATTTGATTCATCCCTTCAGTTTTGATTTCCCGACAGTCTCAATACCGCCGTTTCGATAGCCAGAGTTAGATGTGATTATAGATCTAAAAAATAATTCGGATGATTTTTCCCGTTATCAGATTTAAATTTTTTTCTATTCTTTTTTTCTGACGGTTCCGGGTAACCTGAGCTTATGAGTCTAAACATTGACAGTTCCTTTCCCGGCGGGAATATTGTGGTGGAACGCATAGAGGGAAACACCATATTTTTGCATCAGGATCTCCGCACGACAAAAGGGGAGTGGTTTTATTGGTACTTTCGTTTGCGGGCGACAGAAGTGTCTCGCTTGAAATTTCATTTTACCCGGGGCCTGGCGCTGGGCGTACGCGGTCCGGCAGTATCTTTAGATAGGGGCCGTACTTGGGAATGGTTGGGTGAGGAATCGGTGGTGGGGAATTCTTTTGTGTACGCTGTGCGGCAAGCGGATGCGGAAATCCGCTTCAGTTTTGCCATGCCTTATGTGGCGTCGAATTGGCGGACTTTTCTTGAATCTCTGCCGCAGAATATATTCATCAAGCAAGGCGTCCTGTGCCGGTCGGAAGAGGGCCGGGATGTTGAGGCCTTGATCGTTGGCCCACAGGATACTGACCCCTTACACCGGATTGCCCTCACTTGCCGGCACCATAGCTGTGAGATGATGCCGAACTACAGTTTGGAGGGACTGGTGGGCTGGGTGCTGAAAGATCCTTCTAAAGATGCGAGGTGGTTACGCAGCCATGTGCAAATGCTGCTTGTCCCGTTTATGGATAAAGATGGTGTCGAGAATGGGGATCAGGGCAAAAACCGGCAACCCAGAGATCACGGACGTGACTATACGGGGACCAGTCTGTTTTCGAGTACCCAGGCGCTTCGGGATTTTCTACCGGAATGGAGCGATGGCAAACTACGGGTATGTCTGGATCTGCACTGTCCATGGATCGCCGGTGATTTAAACGAAGAAATTTATTTGGTGGGTCGTCCTGAAGCGGAAAACCAGTGTGAACAAAAACGGTTTTCAAAAATCCTTGAGAAGGTAAAGCAGGGTCCTTTGCCTTTTTCCCATTTAAATTTTTTGTCTTTTGGCACCCACTGGAATACGAACGAAAATTTTACCCTGGGAGAATGCTGTGCCGGTTGGGCCTACACTTTGCCGGAAGTTCTGTTCGCTACAAGTGTGGAGCTCCCATACGCAAATGCCGGAGGTGTAGAGGTCAATCAGGAATCCGCAAGGCGGTTCGGTGAAGATCTGGGCCGAGCCCTTTCGTCATATTTGCAGAAGCAGGATGCTGGGGGATGATCGAAGCCTTCTGCGCCAAATCCCTGTCAACTGTCTAAGGGGGCCGCTATCATTTTCACGATATTTCCTGATTTAGAATAAGATTTACATCAGGGTAAGAGCGATTCGACAGCTTCCCTGGAAAGGGGTTGGCGCCCCTCATCGGCCACTTCAGGAATGGGCCCCTTGCGTAGAACTTTTTTCTTTTTCGGAATCCAGTATAGTTCTTCGAAATTTGGGTCATCAATGGTGGTGACAAGGGCATAGCCGAAAAATTTGGGTTCGGCGGTGATTGTCACACCTGTTCCTCCTAAATGCTGGGCCAGTAGTGTTAATGTACTTTCCGTCTCGGATTCTGAGGGGAATGAAATAATAGCGAGGTCAACTGTCAATTTAGCGGGGACTAAAAATGCAGTTTTATCATGAAAAGGTTCTTTAATTGTATCTGAGACACTGAAGTCGATTGGGCAGTCCTCGACAAAAAGAAGGGTAGAGGCGGAAGCGGTGGCCGCAATCTCTTTTGAGATGGCTTTCATTCTACCCGGCATCTTGTACCGCGGAAATTTTTCGAGAGGCATTTCACTAATAATGGTTTTGAGTTCTTCCCGGGTACTCATGGCATACCCCTGTTCCAGTAATACGCGGTCCGCGACCTCTGTGAGTACAACCATGTCCCCATGATTCGGATTTTGAGTGATGTAGCGAACGCGGTCACGAATCATTTCATGTATGACGGCCTCGCTCAGAACCACAACTTTACCAGCCTTTTCGGGTGTGGGGAATGTTGCGGCCGGAGGGGGGGCAAGTTGTGCGTTTATTCTGAAGGATTTCGGAGGAGGCGGACTTGAACATCCAACCAGAATAAAGGTGGATATTATAATTAAATCAATTGCCACGTGTCGAAGAAATGATGTTTTAAACATTTTATTTAATAGGTTGAATTTGTTACTTGTATAGGTATCCCGAGATAATAATCAAGGGCAATCGCTGATCTCAGCCTGCTTCCAAACCTATAAGTTGTGCGACAAATTGCTTAATCGGAGATAGATAATATGAACTGCTACTTTTCCCCCTTCCGATCCACTTTTATTCGTACAGTATATTTTTTATGTGTGGCACTTTGCATCTTCAGAGTCGGAAATTGTGAAGAGGCGATTATCCGTATCAAGTACAGTAAATTACCCTCACGGGCCACGGTCAGGTTGGATGGAGAGTCTCTGGGACGCATCGATGATGAGTTCGAGCCGGACAAGGATGTTGATTATAAAGAGATGACGATTAAAAACCTGGATGATACTCCCCACACCCAGTTCAAACTGCTCACGTTGGATTTTGAAGATGACCGGAGCGATGATTTTCATGTGTTCATTCCCGTTACTGTGGGAGAGGCGAATCCAAGGCCCATTGAAATTTCGTTATCAGAAATCGCACCTCTGAGTTTCTATTTTCGCCGCACCATTTTTGAGTCTGCGCCTCATCTCGTGGCAGGCGATAAAGTCAGTATGTTTGCAAACGATGCTGCAGATAAATACGAACGGCTCATTTGGCTTGCGGTTCCCAGTGTTCAGGAAAAAGGGGAGGAGGGCTCAGAGAGTGAAGTTTCTTCTGTGGTGATGGAAGAACACGACTACGGTGCCTTCTTGTTGATACGGAAAATTATTCGTCGGCAACTTGCCGGACTTGCTGACCGGGGTGGAAATGGTTTGATGTTCAGTCAAAAAGCAGATTTTCGAATAAATTATGTGATGGGGACAGGCGCGACTGCGGAGTGGCTTCCGGAATATGAAGGACAGGTTCGGATTTACCTTATCGGGCAGACCAAAGGAGACGACCCGCGCTGGATGGTGGTAAGTCGTCTGTTTAACATTGTCGATATTCGCCCCACGGTTTGGTTACGTCCACAACTTGTCAGCCGGACCAATGTTGATGAAATGGCGGCCTTGACCCGGGAAGCCACGCGTATCAATCGGTTTTCTCCCATTCAGCATTCTTATTTGATCTTCCGCGCATTCGCGGAGATGGAGTTTCAGGCAGAAGAGGGATCAGAGATTCAGTTTGATGTGATGCAGGGACCCTTTTTGAACGCCGAAGTCCCGGTGGATTCACTTGTCGTGGCGGTGGATGGTGAATCCGTAGCCCTCGAAACAGACGCTACGTTGTTTCGGCATACCTTTAATACGCCTGGACTTCGAATCATGGATTTCACGGTAAAGGATGTTCACGGACTTACCCGTACACAGAGGATTCAAGTGAATGTTCTTCCTAAAAGTATTGCTGCGGGGAAAAGGCGTGAGGCACTGGATAAAATCCATGAATACTCGGGCGATTCTTTCTGGTTAGTGAATCTTGCGATGTTGGAATGGGCTGAAAAGGTGACCGCTATGGACTCGTGGAAAAATGTTCCTGCTGGAGCAAAAGTTGCAATTTCACATCCTGACAACCTCCCGGATCAACTGGAAGTGAATCTGAATGGAGTTCATCGTGACGTTGGAGATCTAGTAGACTTTCACCTTGTTGAGGCGCTTAGGCGTCGGGGTACTCCGGTTGTGGAACGTGATGAAGGTTGGGTGACGGCCGCAAGGGGGGCCGTAGGGGATGAGGGACCGCTCCCGGGGCCGGATGTACTGCTGTTATATAAGTTGAAACAGGCGGTAGTAGAGGTGGATACCACGGGTCCCGTCTCTTTCCGTCGGGCAAATATTCTGGCCATGGTTCGGGTTCTCGATCCCGAGACGTTTGAAGTTTTGGAAAATAGGATGATTGATGCTTCCGCAAGTGATTTCACGGTGGATGTCAACTACGGTGCCCGGGACTTACGTGCTGTTGATCGGTATGCTGACGGTTTCCTGCAAACGATCCGCAGGGTCAAAAGCGCGACAGGCTCAGGCGATATGTCTTCTGTCGGTCTCACGCGGGAGGAATACGAACGGAGTGAGGAGCGACGGGATAAAAAAAGCTCGAGCACCCGATAACACAATCCTGATTCTTAACCGGAAAAACCGTGACCAGAGGGTTGAGTAGGCGCGGGCCCTTCCTTACGGAAGGATTTCAGAAGTAATTTTATTTGATCGGAGCGTCTGTTTACCCAGGTTCAACTCCATCGGGCCGTAGGTCATGGGCCCCGCTTCTTCAGGGCGGTGACCTATCACTAAAATAAAATTTCTCTGTTTGGAATATTTCCGGGTGGGTCCCGGAGGGTTTTCGCTACGATCTTCCACATGAATATTTTTGAGTTTGAGGATGAGTGTCGCGTAGTTGGCAACCTGGAGGGTTTTACGGTTCGCACCTTGTGCAGTTTCCAGTGTGAGTTCTGAAGGCTGAGCATGAAGACAAAGGGTGATTGCATATGGACCCAGGGTGAAGCCGCCACTTTTTTCCAGGGAGATTAATATCACATATGAAAAACTTTGGCATGGCAAATGTTGACTTCGGGCCATCAAAAGTACATCTACGGGCATGAGGATTTTCCTGACTTTCATCTGTTTAAATTTCTGCGTTGCCCATGCGGCATTGGTTACATTGTCCCCCACGCAGGACACATACACGACTTCACGTACCGATACCTCGCCTTTTTGGACCCAATCGTATTTTCGTACAAAAAATGATTCGGGTACGAACCCCCGTTTGGGCTTTGTTGAATTTGACAGCACTGCGGTTGGAACGGCGAGTGCCGCTACTTTGAATCTGACCCCTGAAAATTCGGAGCTTGGTGATGACCCGACAGGTACTGCTGTGTTTGAAGTATTTGGAATAGATTCAGATGTGACCCCCTGGTCGGAAACCACCCTCACGTATTCGAATGATGACAGTTTAATCGCGGCAGGGACATCACTCGGGACTTTTAATCTTACGGACACTGGTGCGGGAAGTCCGGTAAATTTCAGTTCCGCGCCGCTGTTGAGTTTCTTAAATGCGAACCCCGGGAAAGTCACTTTTCTCATCGAGCGCATCTCCTTCACAGGTGGCAGTTATGTTCACCAGTTTAAATCCAGTAACGCCGCCAGCGGATCTCCGACACTTGATCTGATTGTGGTTCCGGAAATTTCCAGTCTGGCGCTGCTGATGATGGGCTTCGGTCTGGTTGTTTTGAACCGGCGACGCTGAAGGTTGATTCTTTTTCATGTCGCCCGGTTAACGTACCCTTCCTCATGAAAAAGAATGTAAAAAATGACGTCTCTGTAGAGAAGGAGCTATGGGTTGAGGAATCAGTAGCGCTCTTGGCTTCAGGCCGTGGGCATAGTGGAATCATCAACATGCTGCGTCTCAAAGGAATGGATCTCGAGATGGCACAGCGTGTTTCAGGGGAATTATTTGATGTCGCGAAACCACGGCTGGTGAAGAAGCAACGCCCCATGCTGATTCTGGGTTGGCTCTTTATTTTGATTGGGATTCTGATGCCCATCGTCATGTTCTTCAGTGGCATTGGTTATTACATTGTCTCTTTTGCGCCCTGTGCATTGGGCCTCACCATGCTTTCAAAAGTCCACAATCCGGAGCGATTGCCTGTAGGGGATTAGGACCCGTTATTTTTTCACTCCGCATTTGAATATAACCAAGCGGATACACGCTGCAGTCTAGACAGATTGCATGGCCCGGCTTTTTCCAACAATTATCAGCAGGATCCTTTCATTTTCGGGGTAATAATATTCCTGTAAGCAAACGTTTTATATTGACAGTTATCATTGAAAAATTCATTTTTGGATAATGAAATCTATGAAATGTTGGATCCGCCTCATTCTTATATCTGCAGCTTTTTTCGCTGTAAGTGATGCCGCGGTGATTTTAAGTGATACCTTTGATCGAGGGGCGGTGGGAGCCAATGACAATGCATTGGGGGGAACGATCACCCAGAATTACATATCGGGTGGGGACGCTACTCGTAGTGTGGGTATTTCTTCCAATGAACTTGCGTTGTCCGTATCCGCCGGAACCGCTTGGGCGATGATTGATTACGATTTTAATACCAATACCGATATTGTGAATGCAGGGGGCTTTACCGTGCAATTCGACATGGATTCACTCCCTGTTGGGGGAGGGAGTTACGCAGGAGATCCCTGGGTCGCCTTCGCGTTAGGATTGCCTCAACTTGCGACCTCGACTTCATTTGCCGTTGTCAATGCAGGCACCTCGATGGGATCAGTTTATAAACCGACCCAGGATGGAAGTTTGGCGACCCGCGTAAACGGGGTGGTGCAAAGTCCGTTTGCTACCGTAGCCACTACGGGAACTTACACCTTTTTATATACGGTCACCTCGAATGATTTTTCGCAAGACGGCAGTGCAACGGTTTCATTAAAGGTGAATGGCCTGGATGTCGCCCTCGGAGATGCCGGTGCGTTGTCGAACGAATTTACCTGGGAAAGCGACAACAATTATCTTTATCTGGAAAGCCGGGTGGGAGGAACCTTTGATAACTTAATTGTCAGTACAATTCCCGAACCGCAAAGCTTTACGCTAATCGCTTTGGCCGGTAGCGCGTTAATCCTGATGGGTGCATTCCGTAGCCGGAAATGATCTTCAAAAGTGGGGGGGAGCCCTTCAGGAAAACGGTAAAAACAGCATCGTCGGTGGGGGCAGGGGGTTAGCTGTTCACGTTCTGTTCATTCGCCATTCTGTTGTGTTTTATTCATCCCTTCAGTCTTTTTGCTCCCTTCTTTTCCTTGAAAATAACCAAGCGGATGGGCTTCGTTGTCTTGACAGATTGCATGGCTCGAAATACCGAGAGGGAAAACGATCCAAGGATATTCTATGAGTGCTTCCCCTTATCATCACCCCGACCAGCCTGTTCGACACAGTTATCCTCTCGCCATTGAAAATGCGAGTTTGGGTACCGCCATGGGCCTGCTCCTTAAAACCCTTCCTTATGCTTTGGTACGGTTCGGTATCTTATTGGCCTTTAGTGTGGGAACCATTATTTGGTTTGGCATTGTTTTTGGAGGTGCGGCCCTGCTTTCAAAACTGCATGAAATTTTTGGCGGGATCTGGATGATCGGTGGCATTGGGGTTTATGGCTGGTTTTTTTGGACGGTGATTCGTTATTTCCTCTACATGATCAAGGCCGGACACATTGCGGTGATTACCGAATTGGTGACGACGGGGTCTATCGACAATGGTGAAAAGAAAATGTTCGAATACGGCAAGGATGTGGTCAAAGAACGCTTTAAAGAGATTTCGGTTTTATTTGGACTCGATCTGCTGATCACCGGGGTGGTCAAATCTTTCAACCGAACCTTGGAAGGGGTGGCGAATTTCCTCCCCATTCCCGGTCTCGATCAACTGGCAAAAGTAGTGGGTGTAATCCTGCACGCCATGACCACATTTATTGATGAAACCCTCTTTTCCTACAACTTGGCAAGAGGGGATGACAATCCTTGGCGTTCGGGCCGTGACGGTTTAATTTATTACGCGCAAAATTCCAAAGAAATCCTCAAAACCTCCTTGTGGATTGTGGTGTTGGAAAAAGTATTGGTGGTGTTGGCCTGGATCCTTTGCATGGCACCGGCAGCGGTCTTTGCTTATCTGATGCCCGGCAATGAAAGCGGAACCTTGTGGATGATCGGTATTGCCGCGCTGTTTGCATGGAATATTAAAGCCGCCTTTCTGCATCCTTTATTTTTAATCATGATCATGATTAAATTTCATGTCTCGGTGAAAGGGCAGGCGATTGATGAAACCTGGGACGACCGCCTTACCCGCGCCAGCGATAAGTTTGTGAAGATCAAAGACAAAATGAAAGGTTGGGCCGGCGATACCTTCGGGTCAAAAACGGCTACTCCTGAGGAAGCTCCCGCTCCCAGTGAAAATCTTCTTCCGTCAGAAGCGGAGACGCCTCCTGAACCGCCTGAGATAAAATCCTGATATTCGGTCTGTCGAAGTACAGGCAAAACAGCTGTAAACAACGAGGAAGTCAGCGCTTGGGGGAAAATAGAGGGATGTCCGCAAGTATTTGATCCTTGATTCTTATATGGATTCCTAAAGGGTTTACGGATGTCTATTTCCTTTGCTTTGGATCGCTTCAATTATCTTCTGAACCGGGTTCGTGAACGTTTGTGGGTCAAACCCTTGTGTACCTGTGTGTTTTCAGTGCTGGTCATTGTGATTGCGGAGAGCTTTGATGGCCACGAAATGTTTCAGGGCCTGCCGGAAGTGACCAACAAATCAGTGGAAACGTTGCTGTCGATTTTAGCCGGTGGCATGCTGGCGATTGCGACTTTTTCGGTAGGCGCGATGGTTTCGGCGTACGGTTCGGCTAGCAGCAATGCGACCCCGCGTTCTTTTGCGGCGGTCATATCGGATGATACCTCCCAAAATGCGTTGTCCGTGTTTATCGGCTCGTTTATTTTCAGTGTGGTTGGATTATTTTTCCTGCAGAATGAGGTGTTGGGACCCGTATCCCGAACCCTGGTATTTATTTTATCCGTCATCACCTATGTGATGGTCATTTATACTTTTGTCCGCTGGGTGGACCGGATTGCCAGACTCGGGCGGATGGGAACCACCATCCAAAATGTGGAGAAGGTCTGTCTGAAAGCAGTGAAGCGAAGAAGTCTCCATCCGCATATGGATGGTTGTCCGCCAACTTCGCGGGATCCTGAAACTTCAAAAGCCATTATGGTCACCGAGATTGGATACTTGCAACGTATTGACTTGGCCGCCTTGCAGAAACTCGCGGTAGAATTTGATGCCCGGTTTCAAGTGCAGTCCCTTCCGGGTGAATATTTAGGGCAGGGGGAAGCGCTTTGCCGGGTTTGGGCGGAAAAAGAAGAATGGGATGATGCAGAAATTGCGAAAATTCAAGCCGCCTTTCAGATCGACCGGCGAAGGATCTTTGATGAAGACCCGCGGTTCGGAATCGTGGTTTTATCGGAAATCGCCAGTCGGGCATTGTCGCCGGGGGTTAATGACCCCGGAACCGCTATCGATGTCATGGGAAGTTTACACCGCCTGCTGGCCGCCTGGCAGGAGGGAACTGATAAACGCAAGGAGGGCGATCCGGGTTTTGACCGGGTTGAAGTGCCCGAATTGTTAATCGAAGAACTGATGGCCGATGCGTTTGCTTCCATGGCCCGGGACGGTGCGGGAAACATTGAAGTCAGCTCACGCTTGCAAGAAGTTCTGGGATCTTTATCTACGCTCAAGGATCCGGGTTTTTACAATGCCGCCAAGTCCCAGTCTGAAATGTCATTTGCACGTGCCAAAATCGCGATGAATTTTGAACCGGATATTGTGGCCTTGGAAAAAATCCGGAACCAGCATTTCGCGCAAAATTTTGAATAAAAACAAAGAAACCCGGCCCGGCCAATTTCGGACAGGATGATATTTGGATATGGAGAAGTGAATTTATGGAATCTTCTGAGGTTGAAGTATTACAAAATGTGAAGGTACAGGAAATAGACAGTTATCAGCAGTTTATGAGCATTTATCGCCCGGCCTCCCGGTCCGCTTCTCTTTCGCCGGCGTTGCTTTACGTGCATGGGGGCGGATTTCAGAATGGCCATCCTGATGAAGCGGCTTGGGTAGGGGAGTATTTGGTCAAGGAATTCGGGATGACGGTATTTTCAACCTCGTATCGTCTGGCCACCCCCGAAAATCCGACCTTTCCTCAACCGGTGCAGGATGTCGCGGATGCCTGGCGTTGGGTGCAGGCGCATGCGGAGGATTGGGGAATTGATGCTCAGAATGTGGGCATTGGAGGGTCTTCTGCAGGGGGCATGTTATCGACCATGGTCACCCTGACGTCACAGCTGCCGGATTTAGCGGGAGGCGGCAACATACCGGGGGCCGAAATCCGGCCGGCCTATTTGTTGGATTACTGGGGCCCGCTTGATTTTATTTCCCGCTGGTTTGATAACGGGGAATCTCCGGGTGCGGAAAGTGTGATGTTGGGATGTGCATATGAAAAGAATCCCACGCTTTATCATTTTGCGAGTCCACTCAGCTATGTCCGGAGCGGTTTACCCCCGGCATTATTGATGTATGGCAAACAGGATCCGGTGGTGCACCCGAGGCAGGCGAAGTTGGGAGCGGCCGCCTGGCAGGCCTATGGCAACCGGGCCGAAGTTGTGATGGTGGACAATATTGGTCACGGCGTCGTCGGCGACAATTTGGATTCACGCCTGGCCCAGCTTCACCACACGGCTGCGTTCCTGAAATCCCTTGCCTAGTGTACTCGCCATTGCAGAAATGCAGGGTATCGTCGACCGGATGCCGGGAAAAGAATGGGTTAAACTTTTCCCGCCCAAACCGATAAAAGGCTTCCTATGGCAATTGGAAGACAAATGGGTTATGATGTTGAATTCATATCCCATTTCCACCCCGATATATTCATGACAGGGGAGGGAGCTCTATAATTTCAGGCAAGCAGTTTCAGGTAGGCCATGTCGATTTCCATGGCGACCGTTTGCTGAATCATATCCAGGCGCAAGAGAACCGTGGTTTTCCCTTTGATTTCAGTAACTTCCGCCTCTAAGCCCTTCATGGCCCCACCGGTTATCTGAACTTTCCGTCCGGGTTCAAAGTCCGGAAAAACTTCCAGGTTCATACCGCTTTGCAGGGCTTCGGCAATGGCCTTGAGCGGGGCGAGAAAGTGCGCTTCGTCCACCACTTCTAAAATATTGGCGACATTGGCATTTTGTTGAAACCAGCGCCGGTCCTCTTTTTGGATCATGCCAAACACGTATCCGGTGAACATCGGAATCTGATTTACCCGCTTGCGTGCACCGTAGTTATGAATCCGTTCGATGCAGGGGAGGAAGATTTTGGCCGGCCGGAGACGCTGGAGACTTTCCACCTTTTTTTCACATCGGGGTTTGCTGTGAAACACGACCCATTGCCACCCTTCAGGGGCGGGATGAAGAAAATCTGGGATACTGGGGGTGGGGTCACTCATGGGGCTTGGTTTACAGAGGGACTGCATTTTTGCAAGGATAGGTAAAAGGAGAATGGGAGTCCAAATTTGTATCCCGAGACTCAGAATACACAGGGAAAGTGCGCGGTTCTCCTTTCTTGCTTTCGCTTTACAAGTTTCCTGTTCTCATGCAGGTTAGCCGTCCAAATGACACACACCACTTTTTCAACAAAACTGCGCCCGATTCGGGACTATCTTCGCCTGCGCTTGTTGCTGGGGACGGTATTGTTGACCTTGGTGGCCTCGGTTTTGGCCTTGTGGTTGCCGCGTCTGCTGGGGGATTTGGTGGATGGTTTAGTGGACGGCTCTTTTTCAAAAAGTGCACTGTTAAAGCAGGTGGGTATTTATATGGGGGTTGCGCTGATAGGAGCCTTGTTCAGCAAATGGATGCGGCAGTTGCCCATGCGCTGGGGACCGCGGGTGGGGCATCAGTTACGCATCCGGTTACACCGTCATTTATTGCAGTTGGATGAAAACCAGATTCATGACCGGCGGGTGGGGGAATTGATGAGCCGGTTGCAGTCCGATGTGAATTCAGTGGCGGATATGTTGTCGATGGGCGGACAGAGCTTGGTGAGGGCGGTTTTCACTTTGGGAATCGGATTTACCATTATGTTCCGCCGCTCACCTTCTTTGGCTTTGATGGTGAGTTTATTGTTGCCACTCCTGATGTTTATCGGCTTTCTGCTTATTCATTCGATTCGCTTCCGCCATTTGAAAGTGCAGGAACAGTTGGGTCTTATCTCCAGTTTTTGCCAGGAATCTTTTGGTGGTTTAAGGATTTTGAGAGGTTTGGGATTAGGAAAGATCCGGACCGAACGTTTTAAGATTTTAAATCAGGAGTTTATCCAACGGAATTTATCTTTAAGCCGGATTGAGGTTTTTGCGATGCCACTGATCCATGCGGGCTTCGTATTGGGGAATGTTTTGTTGTTGTGGATGGGAGGGGTACAGGTGATCCGGGGCCAAATTCAAATCGGTATGTTGGTTGAGTTTCAACAATACCTGATGATCATGCAGTGGCCGGCCCTGTCGATTGCCTGGACCCTGAGTTTGATTTTGCGGGGGCGGGCGAGCCAGGGGCGTTTGCAGGAAATACTGGATGCGGTTCCCCAGGTTACTGAAAGCAAGACCCGGGTGACCTCAGCACCGGAGAGCTTACAAAGTATCCGTTATGAAGACGTGAGTTTGACCCTGAATGAAACCCGGGTGCTGAAAAATATTTCCTTTGAAGTGCAACCCGGACAACGATTGGGAATTACCGGTCCGACCGGATCCGGCAAAACCGTTTTAATGCAGCTGCTTTTGCGGAGACAGGATCCGGATGTAGGACGGATTCTTTTGGGCGGATATGATTTACGGGATCTGTCCTTGGACTTGCTTTATAATCAAATTCGAATCGCGCCCCAGGAACCGATCTTATTTTCGATGTCGCTGGAAGAAAATATAAAACTGGCGGAAGGGGACGTGTCGGATGAGAATTTAGAACGTGCACTGTATGTGTCAGCACTGGACCGTGATCTTCCCCAGCTTGCCGAGGGATTAAAAACCCGCATCGGAGAACGCGGGGTTACCCTTTCCGGTGGACAGCGTCAACGTTGTGCCATTGCCCGGGCGTTGCTTTCGAAGCCCGAAGTGCTTTTGCTGGATGATTCCCTCTCCGCAGTTGACACTTCCACCGAGAGTTTGATTTTGGAACGGCTTTTGTCTTCGTTGGACCGGCAAACCCTCTGTCTGATTAGTCACCGCTATGCCGCATTGCGTCATTGTGATCAGGTCCTGGTCTTACGTGACGGAGAAATTATTGAGCGCGGAGCTCCGGATGATTTGCTGGAAGCCGGCGGGGCTTTTGCCGACTTGGCGGAGCGGCAACGTTTACAGGCCGCATTGGAGGTGGGGGATGAGTAAAAAATCTACCCGGAGCGGGGGCGCCTCCGCCCCCACATCAAATGAAATCAGCGGGAACAGAGGGGGGCGGGGGCGCCCCCGCTCCGACCGTCACTACCTGAAGCGTATGCTTCATTTTGCCAAACCCTATCGCTTGGGTTTGGTTGTGGGCTTGATTCTGCTTTTGTTGCAGGTCATCAGCACCAACGTGATGCCCCTGTTAATCAAAAAGGCGATAGATGGCTATTTATCCCCGGGGGCGGCGGAACTTCCTGAAGCGGATCGGATCGCCGGACTCAAACAGTTGGCCATCTGGATGGGTGCGATGGCGGGAGGCATGTTTGTTTTTCGAATTTCCCACGCGTACTTGATGACCTGGGTGGGACAGCATGTGCTTCGGGATTTACGCATGGAGGTTTTCCGCAAAGTGTTGTCATTGCCCATGCGGCGAATTGATCAGTTGCGGATTGGACGATTGATGACCCGGGCGACAAGTGACTTGGATGCGCTGCAGGATTTGATCCGTAACGGGTTTATAGGTTTGTTGGCCAATATGCTGTTGTTGGTGGGGGCGATGATTTTCATCTGGTTAATCGAATGGCGTTTGGCGCTGGCATTTTATTTGGTTATTCCGGTGCTGGTGGGATTGTTGACTTTCATCAATCGGCGAAGCCGAAAAGCGCAACGCGAAGCGCGGTCGGCGGTTTCCATGCTGAACAGCAGCACCCAGGAAAGTTTAAGCGGGTTGTTTACCTTGCGGGTGTTTAATCAACGGGACCGGATGCGGGAACGTTTGGTGACGCAAAGTGATGAATTCCGTGCGGCCCGCACGCGGGTGGTTGATTGGAACACCTGGCACTTTCCCATTTTGGAAATCACCCGTGCATTTGCGGTTGGCATTTTGGTTTTGGCTTGCGGATGGTGGGCACCCGCACAGACCGGAAGTCTGGTCGCCTTTCTGTATTTTATTCGTTACTTCTTCCGGCCACTGGAGGAATTGGCTGAGCAGTCTCAACAGCTGCAAAGTGGACTGGCATCGGCAGAACGGGTGTTTGCATTGTTAGACGAAGAGGAAATCCCCCCCGATCCCGAACAGCCCCAGCGCTTGGATCACGTGGAAGGGCAAATTGAATTTAAAGACGTGAACTTCGCGTATGAGGAGGCACATCCTGTTTTGAGGAATCTTAGTCTCAAAATTCAGCCCGGACAATTTGTGGCCGTGGTAGGTGCCACCGGGGCGGGCAAATCCACATTGCTCAGTTTACTGAACCGGTTTTATGATGTGGAGTCGGGAGAGATATTATTGGACGGTTTTAATATTCAATCTTTCACTTTAAGTGATCTGAGAAAACACTTGGGAATGGTGCAGCAGGATCCCATGCTGTTCTCCGGAACGGTGGCGGACAACATCGGCCTGGGCCGGGAAGGGGCCGATCAAGAGGCCATTGAAGCCGCCGCCTGCCGGGTGAATGCCCACCGGTTCATTGAAAAAATGGAGAAGGGGTATCAGACGGATTTGGGCGAAGGCGGGTACCGTCTTTCCACCGGACAAAAACAACTCATCGCGCTGGCACGGATTTTGTTGCAGGATCCTGAGGTGATCCTGATGTTGGATGAGGCCACCGCCTCAGTGGATTCCGAAACCGAACTCCTGATTCAGGAAGGGTTGGAGGCGGTGCGGAATGGGCGGACCTGTATTGCCATCGCCCATCGCCTGTCCACCATTCAGCATGCTGATTTAATTCTGGTGATGCGCCACGGCAAATTGGTGGAGCAGGGTACCCATCAACAGCTGTTGTTGTCGGACGGATATTACCGGAGCCTGGTGGAAGCCATGCGGATTGGGTTGAAGGTGTAGACCTATGGGTAAAGACCATATTGGGGCGGTTTGACATAAATCAGATCATTTGATATATATTTATGCATGAGAACGACCATAGATATGCCTGATAGCTTAATGCAAAGAGTTAAAGCTGTGAGTGTTTCCCGAAAAACCAGTTTTAGAGCGTTGGTAATTGAAGCATTGGAAAAGAGTTTGGCGCAAAGCGAAAGCTCTTTTGAATTACCTGATGCATCTGCCGGAAAAGCGAAAAAGAAACCGCAGGTGACGGCTTCGCAGGTGAATGCGGAAATTGATCAGCTCCGGGAAGGGGCTTTTCGAGGATGAACTGTCTGGATACCAATTTACTGGTCCATGCCCATCAACGCGAATCCGCATTGCATGAACCCGCAAAACGTTTTGTTAAAAAAGTGGCTGAAACGTCAACACCATGGACCATTTGTTATCACAGCCTTATTGAATTTTATGGGATTGTAACCAAAAAATCTTTTTGGGAAATCGCGACAACTCCGAAACAAGCATTTGATCAAATCCATGCTTGGAAAGCTTCCCCGAGTTTAACCATATTAAACGATTCGGGGACCACCTTTGAGATACTGGAAAAAATTGTTCTCAAAGGAAAAGTTTCAGGACCTATGGTGCATGATGCACGTATTGCGGCCTGTTGTTTATCCTATGGTGTCAGCTGTCTTTATACTGTAGACCGGGATTTCAGTCGCTTTCCCCAACTGAAAACTTTGAACCCGCTTGTTGGCTAAAGTGAAATATTTCCCTTTTGACTGGCGGGTTCAGTTGTTTTGGCATTGGATTCATTTGATGAAAATAGAACATCTTGCGTTTAATGTCGAAGACCCGATTGCGGTGGCGGCCTGGTATGGAGAACAGTTTGATTTAAAAATCGTCAAACATCTGCCCGAGCCCAACCAAACACATTTTCTGTCGGATGGTCAGGGGACGATTATTGAAATTTATAACAATCCACCGGATGAAGTTCCTGCGTATGCGTCGATGAATCCTTTAATTTTTCATTTGGCATTTGTCTCCGTGGATCCGTTGGCAGATGCAGAACGTTTGAAAGCCGCTGGCGCGATAGGGGTGACGGAAGTTCTTCCGGGGGATGGATCCCATTTGATTATGATGCGTGATCCCTGGGGCTTGTCGATTCAACTTTGCAAACGTGCCAAGGCAATGCTTTAGTTGTTTGGTTTTAACGGTCACAATGTGACCCTGCATGAGTTTGCCCATTCACAACTGTGGCACTGGAGGGTTATTACCGGAGCTTGGTGGAAGCGATTGCGATGTGTATTGTTGTGATTGTGGGTAAGGATGGGTGCGGTTTGCGATTCAGAGAGAGCCGTGCCTTCAGCACTCATCCGGTGAGTTTTGTTTGTTCCCGGCCCTTGCGGACCGGGCTGCAGAGAGGCGTCCGTACCGGACTCGGAGAGTGGGATGGTCTTGCAAAGTACAAATTTCTGGTAAGGCTAAAGTTCTTCTAAACTGTTTTATATATTCTGCCGGGACAAGCCCAACGCTTGGGGAAAATGGGGAAAGTCCTCTCTCATTTTATCTTGGCACATTTTATATGCTCAGACATAGATCATCATCATGTTTGGTTTTCTCAGTGCCCCATGTTCCGGCTGTAGTGGTCAGAATCATTCCATCTACCAGTCCCATTTCTGTGGATTGTGTAACCGCTTGCGTCAGGACTACGGCTTGCCCATGCGGTTTTTAGTGAACCGTGATGCCACTTTTCTGTCGTTGTTGGGGAATGCGTTAGGCGAGAGGCCTGCGGTTCCGGTACGCGCCACTTGTTGTAACCCTTTGGGAAAACCACGTCAGTTGGTGCAGGAGGGGGATGCTGTTTCTTATGCGGCGGCGGTAACCATGTGCGGGCTGAGAGCAAAATTGGACGACGAAGTAACGGACCGTCGCTTTCGTCCTGCGCGTTTCGCATTCCGAGGGGTGCGTGGTATTCTGTCCCGACCTATCTCGCGGGCGGAGATGTTCTTAAATCAGCATGGGTTTCCGGTGGATGCGGTAAGAGGAAATTTGAGTGAGCAGTCGTCGGTTGAGCAACAGGCCGTGTCGCGTCGGGATCCGGATTTGGATGCCTTGAGTTTTCCTTCTGCGTTTGCTTTCGGGAAAATTGTCGCTCATAGCAGTGAGCAGGCACGGGATGCTTTGGAATTGATGGGCAATAGTCTGGGACGTTTAATTTATACGCTGGATGCATTTGTTGACCGCAAGCGGGATCAGAAAACCGGTCAGTTTAATCCTTTTTTATTACAGCCGGGTTTGGTGAATATCCTTCCGGATTTCATGGAGCGGGATTTGTCGGCAATTTCTGTTCATCTGGGACGTTTACCCCTGAAGTGTCATCGGGAGATTTTGGATCAAATTCTGGGCCGGAATTTACAACGGACCTGTATATCAATTTTAGACGGAAAAGCGCCTGCTCACCAGCGCAATGAAAGGCGGAAAAAACGGAATAAGTCACAGAATAATAATGGATGTGTTTGTTGCGACGGGTGGTATGCCTGTGACTGTTGTGATGTGATCTATTGTTGTGATTGCCCTGATTCAAACAGCGGATGTGATGGTTGCTCCGCTTGTGATTGTGGCGATGTGTGTTGCGATTGCGATGTGTGTTGTTGTGATTGCGGGTAAGGATGGGTGTGGTTTGCGATGCAGGGAGAGAGCCGTGCCTCCAGCACTCATCCGGTGAGTTTTGTTTGTTCCCGGCCCTTGCGGACTGGGCTACAGAGAGGCGTCCGTACCGGACTCGGAGAGTGGGATGGTTTTTAACCAGGTGATTTCGGGTGGAGCTGCGGCTCACCTGTTTGTGAAAACTTAGAATATGAATCCCGAAGGGATGGCTCTCCACAGGCCAGTCCGTCAGGGCTGGTAATGTTGACAGAGGAGGATGGGGAGTGCTGTAAGTACGGCTCTCATACTTGCAGGTCTCAATGGGATAGGGGAGTTGAAGATGGTTGCGGTTTGCGAAGCACAGAAAGGCGTCCGTAGCGGAATCGGAGGATGGGATGGTTTTAGGGAGTCCCCCCCTTGCGGACGGGATACATATATGCGTTAAATTGCGTTGCGAATATGCGTGCGTTGATCCTCTGATAAAGATACTTTTTTACTTTAAACTGACTCGTTTTGTCAGATGAGATGACTTCACCCGGAGCAACTATGAAAATTGAAACCCTTGCATTGAACGTATCAGATCCGGTGATGGCAGGGGCTGAAGTTTTTCCCGGTGAAATCTCGCATCTACTATGGTTGCATGATCCCCGGGGAGTGGCGCTTCAACTTTATAAATCTTTCAGTCCCTTGGGAAAATGACGGTTTTCATTTGTATGCTTCTTATAGGAAGTGCCGGGTATGGCTGGTACTTTATCAAACGCAAAAAACGTCGAGAGACTTTGTTGGCATCGCCTTTTCCGGAAACGTGGGATCAAATTTTATTGAAAGGCTGGCCGGTGTATACGACCTTACCCGACGAAGTAAAAAAACGCTTGCAGGGCTATACCCGGGTTTTTGTGGAAGAGAAAAATTTTGAGGGCTGCGGTGGATTGGAGATGACGGAAGAAATCAAAGTGACGGTGGCCGCGCAAGCCTGCCTGTTGTTGGCGGGGCGGGAGATGAAGAAGGTCTATTCCAACCTGAAATCAGTTTTGGTTTATCCGCATACGTTTGTAGCAGGCGGGAAAGGAATTTTTGGCGGAAAATATGATGAACCCTCCGCCCGACTGGGGGAATCCTGGCAAACCGGAACCGTGATTCTCTCCTGGCATTCGGTACAGGGCGGGGCGCAAAATATTTTTGACGGTCACAATGTGACCCTGCATGAGTTTGCCCATCAACTGGATCAGGAGGACGGGGTTGGCGACGGCGCTCCGAACCTGCACGGCAAGACCGCCCGTACCTGGGCCGGATGTTTTCAGCATGAGTTTAAGGACTTTCTGGCGCAAATAGAGAAAGGGAAACGAACCGTCATCGATGACTACGGCGCCACCAACGGGGCGGAGTTTTTTGCCACTGCAACCGAGGCTTTTTTTGAAAAACCCAAACAGCTCCAGGAAAAAAGACCGGAGCTGTATCATGAACTGAAAACGTATTATCAGATGGACCCGAACGGGTGGTAAAGGGATTGGCTCCCTCCTCCTTTCATGGGTGAGTTCATAGATCTGTACTTGCCTTTTGGGGATGAGGCTTCAAAGGGTTGGCGTTATGGACTCTGAAAAAATCCCTCTCCAAACCGCTGATGTCTCTGCTGACCGTATTGCCCGCGCCCGTGCCCGGGTGAATGATCCTGAATGGAAATGGGTAACTGCCGATGTCCTCAGAGAGTTGGAACAGTGGGATCCGCAAGCGGTTCCCTTTCCCGATTATGATGCATCCTGGTACCGTCCGGAGCAGCCTTATGCGGAAACCTATAAACAATTTCACAAGTATCTTCCCGAAGAGTTCACCCGGGATGTCTTTGATCAAATTCGCAAACGCATACTCGGCGGATTAATTTATGACCGGGAAAGTTGGCGGCGGGAAGCTATTGTACTGGGTTTGCGGCATGCGGAAGCTGTGGATTTTTCGGTAAAGCATTATGATGCGGGAATGATGTATTCCTTTTACGCGTGGTTGCTTTGCGATATACAACTGGGAGCGTCCGATTTATTGACGGATGATGAGCAAGTACGGCTTTCAGCCAGATTGCGGATGGCCGCGGATGCGATCACGGATAATTCAGAACTGTGGCGCAGCGAACTTTCGCATATGGCGTTTAACAATCACCGGATGTGTCACATGGCCATATTGTTGGCGTTGGGAAAAGTGCTGGACGATCCGACTTTGTACGAGCCGGTTTTTGATCCTGCGGATGACCGGAGTTTTTTCCATTATCTGAACGGATGTATGATGGATCACGGCCTTTGTTATGAATCAAGCACGATGTACCATTATGCCACCGCTTCGTTTTTACTTTCAACCGCCATGGTGTCAGACGCATTATATGAACCGGATGAAAATTTGTTTTATCACTCTGCCGCCAATGGTTTGGGTTTGTATGATCTCCTGGAAAGTCCGGCTGCGCTTTGTTTTGCCAATGGAATCCGTCCCCGCTCAGGAGACACCTATGGAAGAAACATGGAGCTTTCACGGGCGGCAGGTCAATTTATGATTGCGCAAGGCATCTACGGAAAAAATCCTTTAGGTGCTGACCTGAAAAATCATCTTTCTCCACATGCTTTATCCGCATTGTGTTGGTTGGATGTGTTGCCGGAAGGAGACGAGAAACTTGCGTCACCGTCTTCCCGTATTTTTCCGGAACATGGATATGCGGTGCTGTGTCAGATGGCTAAACAGGCTTTTCTCAGTGGAGATGCGAACGGGATTCATCACCATCGGGAAGGTCTCCAACTTCAGGTGGAGATGGAAGAGGTTTTGATTTTGGGTACGACGGATGTGCTTGCCCATACAAGTCATTCCTTTTCTGACTCGATTCATGAACATTTTAACCGGCATCCTTTTGCCCATAGTCAGTTGCAAGTGGATGGCCAGGACCAAAACCTTCGGCCACTCCCCATTCCAATACGCACATGGGAGCCGGAGGGAAGGGACGGGGTTGTGCGAATGTCGATGGTCGATGACCGGGGGGAGTTGAATGAGGGCGTTCACCAAGGCCGTTTTATTTTTATGGCGGACAACTGGGTGTGTGACTGTGTGTTTGGGATGGCGGACCGCGTACGGGACTGGCGATTGTTTTATCATTTGCCGGCAGGGGAGGCGCAGAGCCCTGACTTTTCTGCTGTGGAGGGGCAGCCAGATTTTCCCGCGCCGTTGATGCGGGTGGATGCATCCCTTCCCGACGGGAAAAATGCAGTTTGGGAAAGCGGCCCCTGTCAATTTGAATGTGCTTGTTTGGAACCCAGCCGCTTTGACCGGTTTGTGGTCGAGCGGGATGGGGTTTCCGTTGCCAACGGATTGGTTGCGGAGGGACCTGGCGTAATTGCGGCCTTTATTACTTTGATGCAGCCGAAAGCGGGGGAGGCGAGAATTGAAGACCTGCAATTTGTAGCGGCCGGGAATGAGGGGTTTTTACGCTGGTCGATTCAGACCCCCGGGGGGAATAAGGATCTGCAGGCCAGAATGCGGAGGGTAGTAAATCAATCGATGGATTGATTTGACAGCCTTCCCGTCTTTGTTTTGAATATGCCGTCATACACAGAATAGTTTTACCTTTTAACGACAGGACAGAATATGAAATCAACCCTCTTATGGATGAGTCTGATTGGATGCTTGAGTTTTACGTCCCTCCATGCGGAACCGGACGCAAAAGCGTTTTTAAAAAGCACCCTTGCGAATCCCACTTTGCGGAATGGACAGTATGGTGAGCAGTACTGCTGGTATGTGAATTTCAGCGCGGGTGCATTTTTGGATGCGTATGAGGCATATAAAAATCCGGAATGGCTGGAGGCGGCCGCCGCTTATTATGATGCGGCCATAGAAAATCTTTCGACGGATCCGGATGGCTATCCGGGTTGGATTGGAATTCCGATTGGCACGAAGGCACCACAGCCTTATCTTACCGACACGGTGGTGGGGGATGCGATTGTTCTGAATCACTTTGTTCGGTTTGCAGAAATCGTGAAGTCGGATACTTCTCTGAATAATCGGTTTGGTGCGAAAGCAGATGAATATATTGCCCTGGCCACCAAAATTGCCTGGGATAAATTTGAGGCCCGCGGACAAACCTATCAGTGCGAAGACGGTTACGTCAGTTATCCCACTTATTCCAAAATGGTGGATGCCAAAACGGGAGAATGGGTGGAGTTCCCCAGCCGGGTGATCAGTAACAATCTGAACAAACATTATGATATTGGGATCACCTTGTTACGTTTGTGGCGGGTGACCGGCCGCGAAGAGTTTAAAGAACGGGCGATGCGGATTTTTGCCCGGAACAAAGCGATGATCCGTTATTATCCTGAAGAGGACCGGGTGGTGTGGAATTTTTGGATGCCCCACGGACCTTATGATATTGTGGGGAGTTCCACCAAGAGCTGGGTATCCGTTCATCCCAGCCGCAGCGGATATCAGAATGGCGAAGTGAAAATGTTTGTAGAGATGTATAACTCGGGGTTGGTGTACACGCCTGAAGACATTGAACGCATGGTAAGGACCAACATTTGGATGTCCGAAAACGGATGGAAGAACGCGGAAGGGGGAACGGCAGGTCAGTTGTGGAGCCCGCTGGTACGTTTCAGTCCGGAGCTCCGGGCGATGTACGAGAAAAAAATTGCCCAGGCGGGAAGCGCCCGTGATGAGATCACCCGGGATTATTTCCAGAATGTGACGGCCAAGCATTTGAACTTTGACCGGCTCTATGTGAAGGATCCGAATCAGGTGCAGGTGGTGAACCCTCCCTTGCAACCCGGGGTGGAATTGAGCATGGCGTTGCCGATACCGAACCGGCTTGAGCTTCAGGGAGCCAGCATTCAGTTGGCTTGTAAAACCCGTAGTGCGGGTGAACTCACGATCGATTTATTGGCGGCAGACAAACAAACCGTATTGCAGAATCTCAATACCATTTCGGTGAATGCCAAAACCGGTGAGTATGCGGCACCCCTCTGGGATGGCAGTGGCGCGAACAAACCGGGTGAATATTACATCCGCTGGACCATAAACGGGGAGAGCCGTATGGAAAGGGTAGTGGTCGCTGAAGCTTCGGCAAATGCCTCTGCGGATACGGATCCAGCCTTAAAACCCGGTCAATCGGTGAAGGTTGATTTTGAAAAAGAACTGGATGCCCGAATCTGGACGGTGGAAGATGCGGAGGTCAGCGAGATGATGGCGCACGGCGGAAAGGCCTCTCTGGAAGTGAAACGCAATGCGGTTTTGAAATTCGGCCGCGACAAACATAAGGACCTGCCGGTAAAAGTTTCGATGTGGGTTTATGACAGTGGCGTACAGAATCGCGGGAATGGCAACGGACCCGCCTGGGGGATTTTGGATACTCTTGGCAATAAATTCTGCATTCGCATGGTGTGGCGCGGATACCTGAACGGCAATCAACAATACAGTTGGTTAAACACCGGCGAGAATCAATGGTTCACTCCCCACGGTACCGGGATTGGCCGGAGCAAAGGATGGAATCAATGGATCTTTGATTTTACCGGTGAACGCACGACCGTCACTTTAAACGGAAAAGAAATTCGTGAAGCGGACAGTAAATTTATTCCTGAAGGGGCCGTGGGGATTTATTTGCTGAACGGGAATCCGGGTGGGCCGCTGTATGTGGATGATGTGGAAGTTACGTATCCGCAGTGAGTCGGTGATGCATCCCTTCAGGATGCAATTGGGTTTGGTGAACTATTCCCCGGGTACGCTTCGCGACCCGGGGCTACGGTGAGGCACCCGCTTCGGGGTGCAAATTCAGGGGGAACACACAGTAACAGGGGAAATTTAGTTGCGGTATCCATTTCGGGCCGCCCATGTTTGATGTTCGCACCCCGAAGCGAGTGCCTCACCGCCCCCGGGGGCAACACCCCTTGATGGGGCCGAAATGAATTTGCAACCTCAAGGGATGCTTCACCCTTGTTTCGGTACAATCCCGCCCTGATTTTCGATGGCCTGTTTCCAATCGGCTTTGGGGACTTGTTGGGCATCGTGTATGCCTGCTTTTGCTGCGCAGGCCGCGACGGCGCCCACGGCTTGGCCCATGGCCATACAGGATCCCTGGACCCGGAAGGCGGAGTTGGCGAGGCGGTCGCCACTGATGCAGCGTCCTGCCACCAACAATTGTTTGCGACCTTTGGGAATCATCGCGGACAAGGGCAGGGTGGGAAAAGTTCCGGGGGAGAGGATTCGGTAATCCAATCCTTCGTCGGTATGCAAATCGATGGGATAGAAGCTGTAGCAGAGGGAATCTTCCCACAGGCGTCCACTCATATAATCATCGACGCTGACTGAAGTTTCTCCGACAATCGTGCGGGTTTCGCGTATCCCGCATTCCGATGCGCACCAGGATATTTTCAGGTCTTCCATTCCCGGCTGTTTCTTGAGGAAACGGACAGCCCGGATCACCGCTTTGCGGGCAGTGAGTTCGATTTCCGTTTTGCCCTGGCTGTCCATGGCATTGACTTTCGGGATATGAATCGAATTTTGTCCGTAGGTCTGGATGAGGTGGGCGAGAGATTTTCCTCCCCAGCCCAAATCGCTGGCATGGAGTTCTCCGGAGCGGAGGGCTTCAGGAATTTGGGCGTCAATGGCGGGGATGTCGAGTTCGGAGCTTTTATAGCCTTCCAGTTTAAACATCAGTGTGCCGGGTTGAAGTTCAGGGGGGAGCAGAAGCTCACAGCCGGCGATGGCCGAGAGATTGGCGTCTCCGGTGCAATCGATCAGCCATTTAGCAGAGACGGATTGTAATCCATCTTTGCCACAGAGTTGAACCTGCCAGTCTTCGCCTTCACCCCCGCTGACAGAGGCGACCATGGTATGCAACTGCAGTTTGCATCCTGATTCGAGTACGGCCTCGTCGATTAATAACGCCAGCGTGGTGGGGCAGAGGCGGATCTGATGGTGCCAATGACGTTCGGCCACTTCACTGAAATCAGGCAGGGCTTTGCCTGAATCCAGGGCTGCCTGTTTGACCAGGTTCCAACCGATGCCACTGATGACCTGTTTGCCCCAGGCATCAAATAATCCGGGAAAAGCTACGCCATTCAAGGTGGTGGTGCCACCCAGCATCCCGCTTTTTTCAACCAACAAAACGTTGGCGCCCTGTCGGGCGGCTTGAATGGCTGCGGGAAACCCAGCCGGGCCTCCACCGCAAACCACGACATCATAATGAGAATTTTCGTTGTTCGTGCTGTTCATAAATTTTTGGGGGGATGTTTTTTCTACCTTTGTAGCTTTGGGAAGGATTTACATTTTTTTCAAAACAATTCAGTACATTGATTTGACAGAACTTGTCAGAGTAGGCTTTTATTGAATCCAGACACACTCCCAAGGTCCCATGAAAAAATATATCCCCATCATTTGTAGTTTCTTTGTTTGTTTCCCTTCGTTTGCATCCCAGGTCATCGCCAACTGGGATCTGGTTCCATTTCAGGAAGTGAGGGAGGCCATGCCTATCGGGGTGGTCGCTTTTCACGAAACGGGTGTGACTGTAGAATTTTTTGTGAATGGAGAAAAGGTGGCGGAATCAAAAATGCCCACGCCGAATCCGCGGACGCGGGTGGTGGAATATCAGTTTACGCTCGACCCTGCAGCATATGCCGACGGTCCCCTCTTACTGACGGCTACCGCACAACCGAAAGGAGAAGGGCACGAGTCGCGAGTGTTGGCCGAGCTCACCCTGTATGCAAACTCCGGGGGAAGCTTATCCATTGATCATGTGCTGTGGGCGGATGCGGAAAATGGAAGTGATGAAACCGGAGATGGAACGGAAACATCCCCCTTTGCGACCCTTCAAAAAGCAGTGGCGGAAGTGGCGGAGGGAGGAACCGTTTACCTTAAAGCGGGTAAAAACTATAAACTCACTTCATTGACGAAAAGCAAAGAAAAGCGGTGGACCACCATTTCCTCCGCACCGGGGCTGACCGCAGATGATGTGCATATTCTCACCTATGGGCCGGATAAAAGTTCCTCCGGCCGTTATGGACGTTCAATGGTTCGATGGAAGAATGTCAGTGTTTATTGTGACCGTCCGAAGGCGGGGTACGGGAATATTATGTATTTTGAAAAGGGGATGCTGACCTGGTTTGACGGGTCGGTGATTTATGATGCGAACGGCCGCTTTGCAGGAACCCAGCCTTTTAACGGCAAAGGGGCAAAGGTTTATCTGACCGACAGCCTGCAACGGGATCTCGCCAATGCCGGAGGGGGTTTTCAGCGGAACGTGAAAATGAAAGATATCTGTTCCGACATTTTCCGGGCCCACTCGAATTTGGTGGCGATCAATGTGAGCATTGACACCATTGACCGCGGGGACACCGCCGCGCATCCGGATTTTTTTCAACTGCACAGCCCGAATGGGGTCGAGGAGAACCTGATTGTCTACAATGTGCGGGCGGTCAATATGGGGGCGCAGGGGATCTTTGGCGGTGGCGGTGAAGTGAAAGATGCGGCTTTCGTTAATATTCTGCTCGAGAAACGTCCGAAGGACAGTCATCTGAAATCGCAATTAACCGGGACCTGGACCCATGTTTTGTTTTGGAATATGACCATCGATTCCCAGACTTTTATGTTCAGGAGAGTTGCCGGATTGACGGAAATCGACGTGCGGAATTGCATTTTCCAGAATGTCACTTCGGAAGATCCGGCGCATCCGGGCATCAGGGTACAAAATTCCCATTTCAGTTCGAGTAAGTTGAAGCTGGGTGAGAATGCGACCCAAGGGGATCCGGAGTTTGTTAGTCAGGAAGAATCCGATTATCGACTGAGCAAAACGTCTCCTGCCTATCAGAGCGGTGAACCGCTTCCCGGCGTGCCTGCGGATATGGATGGATATCCGTATGATCCGGCGCGCCCGAACCGCGGGGCGTTCTCGGTCTCAAATCCCGGGAAATAGAACAGGCGTTTTTCGGCCAGGGGGCATCCCTGCCCGATGTATTCTGTCTTGCGGTTTAGTCTGCTTTCTGTTCGAGGACTTGTCCCTCTGCCAGTAGCTTTTCCCGTAGCTGTGGATAGTCCAAATCCTGTAAGGCGCAGGTACTTTCCAGCGCAAGGTCGGCCGCCACTGCGGCACTGTGGGCCATGGCCATAAATACCGGTTCCATGCGCACGGATCCATAGGCGATGTGGGAAGAGGAAAGGCAAACCGGTACCAGGATGTTTTCACATTCACCTTTGGCGGGGATGATGGAACGGTAGCTGACGCCGTAGGGGGCTTTGGGTTTTAACTGCACATCCCCCTCGTTCATCACCCGTCCGTCCCGAACGAAGCGTTGGCAGTTGTGACTGTCCATCGCGTAGGATCCCATGGCGATGGGGTCGGCGGGCTGACGGAAATGTTGGGTGTCCTGTTCATTCAACACGTAGTCGGAGATCATGCGGCGCCCTTCACGGACATAAAGTTGATGGGGCCAGTGGGCAGTGTCGGTAAACTCATCTTTGGGAAGTCCCCAGCGGGCGTAGCCTGCGCGATAGCGCTCTGGAATAGAAGGGTCATTGGCCATAAACCAAAATTGTCCTTTGATGTAGGTGACGTGATCCTGAAAGATTTTTTCACGCTCCTGATACCCCGCTTCGGGCCAGGCGTAGTTTGCACCAATATAATCGCTGGAGACCGGACCGTGATTGTTGGTATCGGTTTTGGAAAAGCCCCCGGCAGTTTTCGGGCGCAGGATATCAAATTTCATCAAACGGTCCCCGGGTTTTGCATCCGGGTCCCGCAGGTGTTCGTTATACCAGTCTTTCTCGGAATTGAACCAGCGGCGGGCCAGCTCGTATTCTTCCGGATTGTAGTTTTCGGGTTTTTCCCAATCGATTTTGAGATCGGGATCATCGGTCATGCAGACCCGGAAATTGTAGGCCTGAATTCGATGGTCGCCGGAACCTGAAGGATTACAGTCTTGCTCATTGATCCAGGGCAGGGTGCCGCTTTGAGGATCACCGGGGATCACATAGGGATCGACAAAATGGCTGAACTGATGTTTGTCGCGGTACTGTACGCCGTTAATGGTCTCACCGTAGACGGAATTCGCTTCGCGTCCGACGTGGTAACTTACTCCTGCCTTGGCGTAGAGGTCACCTTCGTAGGTGCAGTCCATAAAGTAGGAACCACTCACTTCCAATCCGCCCAGCATTTTGATCGAAGTGATACGGTTGTTTTCCAGTTTCACCTGATCCAGGTACTGAAGTTGATAAACGGTGATGCCCTCGGTTTCGGCATAGCGGTCTATAACCGCTTGGGCGGCTTTGGGTTCAAACAACCATTCAGGTTCCTCCAGACCGTAATAGTCGCCTAAATCTTTGTAGAAAAGGTAGGACATACCACCGATCACGCCTTTTTTGCCGAAGTCTGTCCATCCCAAACCGCCGGTGGTCATGCCGCCGAGGTGGCGGGCCGGATTGAGAATGACGACTTTGCGTCCTTTTTCAGCCAGGTTCTTGGCGGCGATAACCCCGGCGGCGGTGCCGCCGTAAATGACGACTTCGGTATCAATTTTTTCAGTGCGGGTTTGAATCCATTCCGGAAGAAAATAGTGGGGGGCATTGGGTGTGTTCATGGGGAAAGCTCTACTGAATATTGGCTGGACTGCTACATTAAATCCGGGGAAATTTTGGAAGGTAACTTGTCGATGAAAGGTTTTGATCTAAAGGCTGTCTACTCTATAACCCCCGTTCTCATGCTTTTAGTTTACCAATTTTATGCCGTAGATTCCCTTCATTTGAGTGTACGTTGTTTTTCGCTGGATTTGCCTCAGGGTGACCGTTGGACGGGTACGGCTTATCCTTTAAAGCTGGATCACATCCTTGCCGGAAAGGTGAAAGGGTTACGCGTCACCAAGTTGGATCGCAAAATCCTGACCTCCATGCAAATGCATCAAAAGATTGGGGGAAATGAGAGTCTTTTTCAGGGTTTGGATGTAACGCGTCTGTTGGACCGGCTCATTGAATCGGGTCGGGCTTATCCCGCGGGCAAAAAAAATGCCTGGCCGCTCTCCGCCGGGGAAAATCCGGAACCGAGCCTGGAATGGGTTCTGGAACCTGAAGGGTTAAAAACGACCGTAAACCTGGAGGAGGGCTGGCATTTGATTCCGGGGAGACCGGCCTATGGGTTGCATGCGGATACCGGAAAGTGCGCTTCCGTGAAGTTGACGGTTTCCGATAAAGTGTTGTGGAAATGGATCACCATGCCCCTGATGACTGAACAGGCGGCCACTGATTTTTGGATAAAATTGGGTGAAGAATTTCCAGAAGATCTTTTGCCCGCACCTCCCAGTTTGAAAGTGAAGAGGAAAGAAGGGGTGAGGCCGGTACCGGTGCTTGAAGTGATGGAGCCGGATCAGACTTTGCAGATTCCGCGCACCGCGCGTCTGATGTTTCAATACGGGAAACAAATCATCTGCATTGATCAGGAGGGCGAGCTGGTGCGTTGGCTGGAAAAGGGCGGGGGAGTCGAGGTACAAAGAGACCATGCGGAGGAAGCAAAATATAAAAAGGTTCTGCCGACGATGGGTTTGCGGGAGTATCAAACGGCTTCCGACCAATTGTTTGCGGTTTCGCTGCCTGAAACCCGCTATGAATTGGATCCGGCTGCGCATAGTAGTTGGGATCTGTTTGTGATGAATGCGGAACCCGACTTTCGGGAAGCGGGCTGGCTACTGAATTTACCGCAGGCTTTGCGTCCGACCTGGGTGGACAACGATCAGTGGTACCGCAGTTTTGAGTCGGGCGGGAAAGAGGGGCTTTGTTATGAGCAGGGGATTGAAGTGGACGGGAAGCGGATCAATCTTCTGCCGGTGTTGCAGGATTTTTTGATGTATCGCAAACAAAATTCACTGGGAGAAATTTTAGAGGAGATTGGTACGGGGTCTTTTCCTCTACATAGTGAAGTGGGCTTGTTGATGATTGATGCGGGTCGTTTTCAGCAAATGGTGAAAACCTTATTCGAGTTGTTTGGGGGCGGCAGCCTGGATCGGCAAAACCGCTTGCGGATCAGCGACTGGCGGGCGGCGGAATTGTACGACGAAGAGGTCGAAGGATGGCAGCCGACCCCGGAACTGCTCAAAGCGGTGGAAGGCTTGGGGGCGCAGGATTTGCAGGTGCAGAGCCTCGAACCACCGACAGGTTTTGTCGGCGAGTTGCGGGATTATCAAAAACGGGGCTTAGGCTGGATCGATTTTCTTTCCAAGTACCATTTGGGCGGCATCCTGGCCGATGATATGGGGTTGGGGAAAACGGTGCAAGTGATTGCGGCTTTCTTGGAAATAAAAAATAATGTCTCAGGTGAGACATTATTTTTGGTGGTTTGTCCGACCAGTGTTCTGCCCAACTGGAAATCGGAAATAAAAAAATTTGCGCCGGGTTTACGAGTCCACACCCATCACGGCAGCGACCGGAATCAGCGTCAGGACAACTTGCGCAATGCGGAGGTGCTGATCACCACGTACGGAACCTTGCTGCGGGATGAAGGCCAATTCAAAGACATGAAATTTTCGGGCATCATTTTGGATGAAGCCCAGGCGATCAAAAATCCCCGGGCAAAAATCAGTAAAGTGGTCTGCGGATTACAGGCGGATCTGCGATTGGCTTTGTCGGGGACTCCCCTGGAAAATCATTTGGGTGAACTACGCTCGCTGTTTCAGTTTGCTTTGCCGGGATATTTGGGAAGTGAAAAGATTTTTAATGCGGTGATCCGTCATCCGATTGAAAAAGACAATTCGTCCCGGGCGAAAGAATTGTTGCGTCAGAAGACCGCGCCCATCCTGTTGCGCCGCAGCAAAGATGCGGTGGCCACGGAGTTGCCTCCCAAAACGGAGATCGTGCAGGAGCTGCCTTTAACGCCCCAGCAAGTAGATCTATATGAAGTGATTCGGGCCGCAGGTGAAAAGGATTTAATGGAAACCATCCAGGATCAGGGTTTTGAGCGTTCGCAGATTCAGGTCTTGGATGTGTTGTTGAAGTTGCGGCAGATCTGTTGTGATCCGCGGATTTGTAAAGCGGTTCCCAAAGATGTGAAATTGGAGTCGCCGGTGAAGATCCAGTGGTTGCGGGAAGTCTTGCCGGAAATGCTGGAAGAGGGACGGCGGATTTTGTTGTTCTCCCAGTTTACTTCGATGCTGGATTTGATTCAGGTGGAAATGAAGGATCTGAAGATTCCCTTTGTGGAGATTCGGGGATCGACCAAAGACCGGGAAAAACCGGTGAAAGATTTTCAAAGTGGAAAGGTGCCGGTGTTCCTGATCAGCCTCAAAGCGGGTGGAACCGGATTAAATCTGACGGCGGCGGATACGGTGATCTTCTTTGATCCCTGGTGGAATCCGGCGGTGGAAGCGCAGGCCGCCGATCGCGCGTACCGTATCGGACAGGACAAGCCGGTATTTGTGTATAAACTGATTTGTGCCGGCACGGTGGAGTCACGGATCATCGAACTGCAAGAGCAGAAGAAGGCTTTGCAGGATGTGCTTCATTCGGATGCGGGTGGCGGCATGAAACTCAGTGAAGACGATTTCCGGGCCCTGCTGTCTCCGCTAGAGAAGTGATGGAGCGCGGACACTCCTGTCCTAGCAGAACCTCTAGCATAAGCCACAGCATAAGAAACATGCGGGAGGTTTCGCCAGGACAGGAGTGTCCGCGCTCCGTTAAACTACGTTTTTTATTCTATCACGACGGTCTCAAGCTGGACCCCTCCACCCATTTTCCGTTGTGAAGCAGGGTTTTGGGGATTTCGGGGATGCCGGTTTCTTTGCGTAGACGGGCGTTCATCACTAGATCTACTGCTGATTCCGCAATGAGCGCGAAGGGCTGAAGAATGCCTGCGATGATGCCGTCATCACGAAAACAGCTCATAGATGCAAACCCCATCTCAGGACAATGCGCCTTCTGAAAGGCGTGCCATTGAGACTTGTTCCCTATGATCATATCTGGATCCATTTTCTTTAACCAGCCGACTTTTTCAGATGCATTTTCTATTTTCGATCTGAAAATTCTGTTTTCCCCACCTGTTTCCCAGGCCATAAAGGCTGCGGAGTAGGCCCGGTGGGTCCGCGCTTCAAAATCCATATCAAGCATGAGCACGGGTCGTCTGTAGCCCTTTTGATGGATTTGTTCTAAGGCATGAATCATCGAATAAAAGTGGCTGACTTGTGACCGGTGCAAGGGGGGATCTTTCAAACTGCTTCCAATGTGAACGGCACTGAAGTCCTGCCAATCCAATTCAGGTGCCGGAATATCTGCATCATTTGAAGGCGTGATGATGATACTTTGGATGCCTCGTGCTTTTAGAATACGGTTCAGGGCTTTTGCGTTTAAATCTGGCGTGAGTGGAATGTGTTCCAGTTTAAATCCATGATGTTGAGCGCCGCTTTCCAGACCCTTACAGGTTTGTTGAGCGTAGCTATGCATGTTTTTAACCCCTTTCCAGCGGGCGGGCCACCAAATGACGGCCACCGTTTCCTGATAGGTTACAGGTTTTCGGGCCGCGAAACTACTCATTAATTCGCTCACCATATGATCAGGTTTGTAGCCCATCTCCTCAGCCTTTTTGAGGATTTTCACCCGCATTTCTGGTCGAATGGATGCTTCGGGTGAGAATGCCCGTGACACCATCATACGAGAAACGCCAACGGCTTCTGCAATTTGGCGCAGAGAGGGAGGAGGGCTTGAATTATTCATAGAGGTGTTTTGCTTTGTGACAGTAACAAAATCAAGAAGCTATTTGACGCCGTTTATCCATGGTATGAGAGATTTACACGTATGCCTAACGCTACGAAAGGAGCCTTCTCTATGAAAAAACTAAAACGCACCCTTCTTTGTACAGCATCTGCAGTCCTCTGCTTAACACCTGCTCGCACAGATATCCTGGTTCATTATGCTTTCACGGGTGGTTCCTCAGCCCCGAACAGTGAGTGGACGGGTGTCGATGCCGATAATTTTGTTGCCAACTTTGGTGTAAATACATCTGCCTCGTCGGGCGATGATGCCGGGTTTTCTTCGTTCTCAGAAAATGCCTATATCCGGACGGATGCCACGGGTTCAACTGAAGCAGCAGCGCTTTCAGATGATGATTATTTCAGCTTTGAGATCTCAGCCGCAAACCCAGGAGAATTCCTGAATTTGGCATCACTCGTGTTTGATTTTGGCGGTTCTTCGGGTTCGGAATATGATAGCGAGATTTATGTGCAGTCAAGTGTGGGTGGATTCGGTACTGGAAACCCAGTCATTTTTACCAGTACCCATACTGTGCCTGCAAGTTCAGCGGATGCTGCGGGATTGACCTCTGGAACATCCGTAGATCTGACAGGATTTGCTCCTGTGGAAACGATCTCTTTTCAATTTCGTTTTTCAGATGATGCAGGTACTCTCAGCCAATTAAATCGTCTCGACAACGTGATCTTAAATGGGGCGGTGGTAATTCCTGAGCCTTCTTCCCTCTTTTTACTGAGTATTGCTGTGCTGGGTCTAATCTTTTATAAAAGAAAATAAATATGTTTGATATCGTCATTTACGGTGGAACGAGTGCAGGGGTCATGGCCGCGATCCAGGCCGCTCGGATGGGTAAATCTGTTGCATTAATTGAACCTGGAAAACACCTCGGGGGCATGACCACCGGGGGACTCGGGTGGGTGGATGTGGGAAATCCGCAAACCATCGGCGGACTTGCCCGGGAGTATTTCCACAGCGTTTGGAAACACTATCAGGATGAAGCCGCATGGAAATGGGAGACCAAGCGGCAAATGAAGGGACAGCATGCTCCGCTGTCTCCTGATGAACAAACCATGTGGATACTTGAACCTTCCGTCGCGGAGCACCTGTTTGAAAAAATGGTGGGCGAAGCAAACGTGTTGGTTTTACGCAACCAGTGGCTGAACCGCGAAAGCGGGGTGAAAATGGAAGGAGAAAAGATCGTCAGTATCGGTATGGAATCGGGCCGGATTTTTGAAGCAAAGATGTTTATTGACGCCAGTTATGAGGGAGATCTCATGGCAGCTGCAGGGGTCTCGTATACAGTTGGACGCGAATCAAATAGTCAATACAACGAAACCGTAAATGGAAAAACATCTCTGCCAAAAGCAGGGACCCTGCCCGATATAGATCCTTATCAAATACCAGGAGATGCGAGCAGCGGACTCCTGCCCCGCATTCATGCCGACAGGGGTGGAGAAGTGGGCGGGGGCGATCAGGAAGTACAAGCGTACAACTATCGAATGTGTCTTACAAAGGTTCCTGAAAACCGTATAAGCATTGAAAAGCCCGCCACATACGACGAAAAAAACTACGAGATCGTATTCCGCTTCATCGAAGCGGGTGGAATGGAGAATGATTTTTTCATACATCATCTGCATGGGTCCATACTCAAGAATGACCCGCTCCCCAATGGAAAGACGGACACCAATAACAATGGATATATTTCCACGGATTATGTGGGAATGAGCGGGGAGTATCCAGAGGCGGATTACGCCACCCGTAAGCGCATTGCCCACGCACATGAACAATGGCAAAGAGGCTTGGTCTGGACCCTGCAAAATCATCCGCGCATTCCCGAACCCCTGCGCAATCAATACGCGCCATGGGGTCTGGCCAAGGACGAATTTATCGATAACGGGCACTGGCCCACCCAGCTGTATATTCGGGAAGCCCGCCGAATGATCTCAGATCATGTTATCACTGAGCATATCGCCCGTAGCAAAGAAATTGCCCCGGATCCATTGGGACTGGGTTCTTATGCCATCGATTCTCATGCGACAAAATGGTTCGTTTCCCCTGAAGGCTTTATGAGCCGGGACGGCGGCATGTTCCACAGACTGCCTCAACCCTTTGGAATCAGCTATCGTGCCCTGATACCCAAACGCAATGAATGCCAAAATCTCTTGGTGCCTGTCTGCGTCTCCGCCACCCATGCCGCATATGGATCCATTCGGATGGAACCGGCTTTTATGGTGTTGGGACAATCCGTTGCGACTGCCGCAAGTCTTGCGATTGACCGTAATAACATCCCCTTGCAGGATTTACCCTACGATGTGCTGCGGGCGTGTTTATTGTCGGACGGGCAAATTATCGATTGGCCAGCGGGGGAATGAAACGCAGCGAAGACGATTTTCGCAAGGTGCTGTCGCCGCTTGAGAAGTAAAAGGTTTCGTTCATTCCGCTACAGCATTCGTTTTGCAAAAACGTCGTTCCACGGCCCCCGTGGTAAACGAATGCTTCGGCTTTGGATTCGGTTTTACCACGAGGGCCGTGGAACGACCTGACCCAGATCAGCTATCGATGTTTGATCCATTCGCAATCATACAACTCAAATTGGCGGTCGGAGGAAAACAGGGGAATGCTTTTTGAAATGGAGAGTGAAAGAATCATCCTGTCAACCGGATCCTTATGGTGCATGGGTAAGCTTTCGGCATGGCAGGCATTTTGAGCGTCTAAGCTGTACCAGGTTAATTGGAAATGGGTCATAACCTCTGTTAAAAATTCAGAGAGGGTCTCCGTTTCACAGGGAAGTGACAGTTTTCCGATTCTTAATTTTCGGGCGATTTCCCATGCCGATAAGCTGTGTACAACCGGGTGGGTGGCATTTTCCAGTTCTTGGATGGCAGATTGGTTTTGCCATCTTCCGGCCACAAGGTCCACTAAAGCACAAGTATCCAGAACATGCGTAACTCTCATTCCTCATCCCACTCGGATTCCCACAGGGCTTCATCCGAAACCGAAGTTTGGGCTTTCCATTCCGCTACCGGCTCCAAGCAACGTGCGGGTGGGTTTTCCACCGCCACAATTCGGAAAGCCTGTCCGTAAACGCCTCTACGAATAAACACCGATTCTCCCTCTTCTACTTTTTTCAGTAGAGCAGATAATTGTGTTTTGGCTTTGTGTACAGTTACTTCCATATAGCTAAGTTAGCTAACTTCTATGGATGTTGCAAGATGAAATTAGGTCCATAAAAGAACGCAGGTTCGTAAACGGTGCATTCTGAACGAATGATCATGTTGAAGACGGCGCCATAAAAAAACCCCGGCGCAGGCCGGGGTTCTTAGGTGAAGAAGGGTACAGAGGTTATTCTGCAGCTTCAGCTTCTTCGGTCGCGGTTTCCACAGGTGCTTCCACAGGAGTTTCAACCTCTGCAGGCAGCGTTTCAGCTTCAACCGGCGCAGACATTCCCGGAGGAGGCGCCATTTCCGGTACGCTGTATTCGCTACCGCGGGAATAAAGTACCGCCAATGCAATCGTGTTCAACAGAAAGACAGAGGCGAATACGATCGTCGCTTTGGTGAGCACATTTCCGGTGCGGGCGCCAAAGAGCTGTTCGCTCATGCCGCCTCCACCCAATGCGCCACCCAGTCCGCCTCCACTTTTGGAAGGTTGAACCAGGATGATCAAGGTCAGCAGGATGCTGACCAGGATCTCGACCACAATTAAAAGTCCGATAAGAATGTTCATACCGGTCTCTTACGCTTCAATCGCGGCTTTGACAATCCCAATAAAGGATGGAGCGTCCAGAGCGGCACCGCCGATCAATCCGCCGTCAATGTCGGGTTTAGACAGCAATTCCGCTGCATTTGCGGGTTTCATGCTGCCGCCGTACTGAATGCGCACGGTATCTGCGATGGCCTGACTGCTCAGTTCAACCAGCAAAGAGCGGATGAAAGCGTGAACTTCCTGTGCCTGCTCGGGGCTGGCGGTTTTGCCGGTGCCGATGGCCCAGACGGGTTCGTAAGCCACTACCAGGTTTTTGAAGTCGGCTTCAGACAGCCCGGCGAGTCCGCCGTTGATCTGGGTGCGAATCACGTCCTGGTATTTGTCCGCTTCACGTTCTTCGAGGGTTTCACCTACGCAAACGATGGGTTTTAAGCCGGCAGCCAGGGCCGCTTTGGTCTTTTGGTTGACGGATTCGTCGGTTTCACCGAAGTACTGGCGGCGTTCGCTGTGTCCGAGGATCACGTAGCGGCAGTATTGCTCGCGCAGCATTTCCGCGGAGATTTCACCGGTGTAAGCGCCGGAAGCTTCGAAGTGCATGTTTTGTGCACCTACGGCGATCTGGGTGCCGGATACGGCCTGACTCACTGCGCTGATGGCGGTGAAGGGAGGGCAAAGGACTACGTCGACTTTGGCTTCGGAATCGAGATCCCGTTTGATCGCGTCCGCGAGGTTTTGGGCCTCGGAGACGGTTTTGTTCATCTTCCAGTTACCTGCAATAATTTTTTTTCTCATAATTTTTCTCGGTTGATTTATTTGTCGGAAAGGGCGTCAAGTCCGGGGAGAACTTTGCCTTCCATTAATTCCAAACTTGCACCGCCACCGGTGCTGATGTGGGTAATTTTGTCATCGAGGCCGGCCAGTTTGATGGCCGCCACGGAATCACCGCCGCCGATGATACTGATACATTCGGTGTTGTCTGCAACCGCCTGGGCAATGGTATTGGTACCGGAAGCAAAGGGGGCCATTTCGAAGCAACCCATGGGGCCGTTCCAAACCACGGTTTTTGCAGAAGCAATTTCCGCAGCAAACAGTGCCTGGGTTTTGGGTCCGATGTCCAAACCTTCCCAACCGTCGGGAATGTCGCCATCCACGATGTCGGTGTTGGCGGATTCACTGAAGTCATCCCCGATTTTATTATCGATGGGCAGGAGCAGTTTTACGCCTTTGGCTTTGGCATCGGCCATGATCTGGGTAGCCAAATCGAGTTTGTCATCTTCATGGATGGATCCGCCAATCTTCTGGCCCATGGCTTTGAAGAAGGTGTATGCCATGCCGCCACCGATGAGGATGGTGTCGCATTTGTCCATGAGATTGATGACCACATCAATTTTACCGGAGATTTTTGCGCCGCCGATGATGGCCACAAAGGGATGCTCGGGGGCTTCCAGGGTTTTAGACAAATAGTTGATTTCTTTTTCCAGCAGGAGGCCGGCCGCACATTCTTCAATGTATTCCGTGACCCCGGCGGTGGAGGCGTGGGCGCGGTGGGCGGTGCCGAAAGCATCGTTCACGTAGACTTCGCCTAAAGAAGCGAGGGCTTTGGTGAAGGTGGTTTTGGCTTCGTCGGTGCAGCCTTTGCCTTCTTCTTCGGCGTAGAAACGCAGATTTTCGAGCAAAAGAATTTCTCCGGCCTGCAGGGCCGCAGCTTTGGCCTGTGCATCTTCACCGACAGAGTCGCTGGCGAAGGCTACCGGTTTCCCGAGTTTAGCAGACAGGGCCGCGGCCACAGGTTTCAGGGTAAATTCGGGTTTTACTTCACCCTTCGGACGGCCGAGATGGCTCATCAGAATGATCGAAGCATTTTGTTCCAGCAAGTACTGGATGGTCGGCAGGGCGGCCTCAATCCGGGTGTCGTCGCCGACAGATCCGTCTTCATTCACGGGCACGTTAAAATCGACCCGCATCAGGACTTTTTTGCCCTGAACATCAATATCTTTTACTGTTTTTTTGTTCATGTGTATTCTTTTCCTAAGCGCAACACATCCCGAAGCCTTCCGTGGAAGCCTTCGGGATGCGAATTAGTTCATCTGGAGGTTGTTCAACCTTTGGATGCCACGTGGGCAATCAGGTCGAGAACTTTGTTGGAGTAACCCCACTCGTTGTCGTACCAGGAAACCACTTTCACGAAGTTGTCGTTCAGTGCGATACCGGCATCGGCGTCGAAGATGGATGTTTCAGGCCAAGTGATGAAGTCACTGGATACCACTGCGTCTTCGGTGTATCCCAACACGCCTTTCATGTCGCCTTCAGAGGCTTCTTTCATGGCGGTTTTGATGTCTTCGTAAGAAGCACCTTTTTCCAGACGGCAAGTCAGATCCACTGCAGAAACGGTCGCAGTCGGTACGCGGAAGGCCATACCGGTAAGTTTTCCGTTCAATTCGGGGATGACTTTACCTACAGCTTTGGCCGCGCCAGTGCTGGAAGGAATGATGTTGAATCCAGCCGCACGTCCACCGCGCCAATCTTTGGCAGAAGGGCCGTCTTGGGTTTTCTGGGTGGCGGTTACCGCGTGAACGGTGGTCATCAACGCTTCAACAATACCGAACTTGTCGTTCAGTACTTTGGCGATGGGAGCCAGGCAGTTGGTGGTGCAGGAAGCGTTGGAGATCACGTTCATGTCTGAAGTGTAGCTGTCCTGGTTTACGCCCATAACGAACATCGGTGCATCTGCAGAAGGAGCAGAGATGATGACTTTCTTGGCGCCGCCTTTCAAATGGGCAGAAGCTTTTTCGGTGGTGGTGAACACGCCGGTAGATTCTACCACGTAGTCTGCGCCACAAGATCCCCAAGCAATGTTGGAGGGGTCCATTTCATTGAAAACAGCAACTTCTTTGCCGTTAATCATGAGTTTTCCGTCAATGGCTTCAACTGTTCCGTCGAAACGACCATGGATGGTGTCATATTTGATCATGTAGACCATGTAGTCCAGATCGATGAAGGGGTCATTTACACCCACGACCTCTACGGCGGGGTTGTTGATTGATGCGCGGAAGACCAAGCGGCCAATCCGTCCAAATCCGTTAATTCCAACTTTTGCTGACATGTTACTCTTTTCCTTGTTTAGGGTCTGATATGTGATACGAAATTTTATCCGCTATTCTGCAGACTTGCGCGATATAACCCAGCATTGCCCGTAGGTCAAACAAGTTTCGGGAGTTTTTTCTGATAATTCAGACAAACGATATCTTATATTATTAGGTTTCGATGAGCTGCACGCTGATGTTTTGGGACAGAACGGTGGCCGGGGGGCCGAATTGATTGTAGACGGCAACGTCGGCCGCATCCCGTCCATAGCCGATGGCGACATATCCGCCGGTCAGGTTATATTGGGTGGCGTCAAAAGCGTACCAGCGGCCGGCCACATAGGCTTCGAACCACGCATGCAGGGCCATGGGTTCCAGTCCGTATAAATAACCGACAGCCATGCGTGCGGGAATGCTGAGGCTTCGGCACAGGGCAATCCCCAGGTGGGCAAAATCCCGGCACACCCCCCAACCGCGCTCATTGATTTCTCCGGCGGACAAAAAACTGTCGCTTCCAAAGGGTTCGAAGCGGATCGAATTGCGCACCCAGCTCTCAATCGCTTTCACTTGGTCATAACCGGGAATACAGTTGCCGGTAATTTCAGCCGCCAACTGGCCAAAGCGTTCCGATTCACAATAGCGGCTGGGCAGAAGATAGCTCAACACCCCGTCCGGCAAACAGCCGATTTCAACATAGGGCGCTCCCGGGGCCTGCTCGACCTGGTCATGGGTTTTTACTTCCGCCGAGGTGTACACCCCGAAGACGCCGGGCGGGGCGATCAGTCGTTGGCAAAGATTTCCATGGGTATCGGTAAATTCAAAGGCCGGCACACTGGGTACGATCTTGTATTCTTCCCGTGCGATCCAATGCTGTGCACCGCCGCGGGGGCGCAACATAAGTACAAAGGGGGTGGGCACTTGAATGTCGAATACCAGGTCACAACTTGTTTTGAGCCACATTTATAACCACCAGTATTGTGATTGTTGTTGCTGTTGCTGGTGTAAAGACTGATGTTGGGGGCGATTTTGTTGGGCCTGGATGATTTCGCTTTCGGGAATCATATCGACCTGGGCATGTACGGTATGTTTGCCGCCTCCAAGTAACACGCCTTTGGCGGGACTGACATCCTGATAATCCCGGCCCCAGCCCAGAGTAATGTATTGTTCATCCGCCATCTGATTGTTGGTGGGGTCGAGTTCCAGCCAGCCGGCCTGCGGACAATAGACCGAGACCCAGGCGTGGGAAGCGTCCGCTCCGGCGAGACGGGCCTGACCCGGAGGAGGGGCGGTTTGGATATAACCGCTCATGTAGCGTGCCGCCAATCCGACACTGCGCAGGCAGGAGATCATGGTATGGGCAAAATCCTGGCAAACCCCGCGGCGGTTCTTCAGCACTTCCGTTACCGGCGTGGCGACGGTGGTGGCCTTGGGGTCAAAAGTGAAATCCGTATCGATTCGTGCCATCAGTTCGGTGGCAACCGCGTGGATGGACATTCCCGGGCGGCAGGAGGAGAGGGCATAGGCGCGGGCTGCTTCAAGAGGTTTGGCATAACGCGATCCAAAGCTGTATTGGTAGGCGTCCAATCCGTTGGCGGTGGTGTCTGCCCGCATGATATGCTGGGCGGTATCCCAGGGAATACTGGGTTGCAGGGCGGCCGGACGGGGCAGCACTTCAATAATGGACTGGGTTGTCACCTTCATGGCATCATGCGGAGAATGAATCATAAAGAAGGTGGTGCTGTTGCCAAAATAGTCGATGCCCTCGGTTTGAACCGCCGGTTCAGGTTCGATCTCCAGTTTGAAGGTCTTTATTTTTTGCCAAGGCAGCTCCCGGGGCTTTAAATGCAGCATGTTATAAACAAAGGTTACCGGGTGGGTATAACGGAATGAGGTCAGATGCCGGAGATGATAAATCATTCTTCATCCTCCTCACCGTCCCAAATTTCAGATCCGAAAGCCGAGGTGAGTTTGCTGGTGGTATCCACGTGCGACAGATAGCGCCGGGTCACCAGGGTGCTGAGTTCCTGCACGTATCTATTAATGTCACCAAGCAGCGTATTGAGTAATCTACGCCGTCCTTTGGCATCGGTTTGAATGAGCGTATGGAGATCACAGCTTTTGATCCGTTGCACCAGTTCGTCGGTCAGACTCTGCTCGGGTTGCACACCGGATCCGGACATTTCCGAGAGGGCGCGAATGTGTTGGCTGATCATCACCAACTGATAGGTGATACTCCGCGGGTTGGACTCATCGCAAAGTAAAAGGTCGAGCAGTGGCAAGGGAGCGACCCGGCTTTGATAGCGTGAACGGTAAGTCATGGAGCTGTTGGCCACTTCAAGAATGGCATCGAGCATGGGGGCTTCGTACTTAAAGGGTTTGATGAGGAGTTCTTGTAGCAATTGCGCACTCATCACCGCCCGCTCCATCCGAAATCCCATGTCCATGAAGCGCCAGCCATAGCCGTGGGTCATGCTTTCGGAACTGAGTCCTGAAAAGGCGGCCAGCGACATCAGTAACTGGTCGAGCATATCGAGTGCATCCGAAAGATCCCCGTCGCCGGATGCGGATTGCAGTTCACTGTTCATACGGTCGAGAATGTGCCAGGTATCAATACTGATTCGTTCGCGGACGGTGGAGGCGATGCTGCAGGCGCTGGTGAGGGCGCTGTGCAGGTTTCCGGAAAGATTGGGATCAAAAATGATCCCTAAGAGAAAGGCTTTTGTTTCGGGGATCTGGTTGTCTACATCCGTAATCAAAAGTGAATCAGGCAGGTCCGTGGTCATTTTGGAAAGTGCCCGAAACAACTCCGGAAGTTCGGGCGATCCGTTGGGCCTGTTTTCTTCGGTAAGCCAGCGAAGAATGGTGCGCAACAAACGCGCGTCCATATCGGCACGCTGGACATAACGCCCCAGCCACAGAAGATTGTCAGCCACGCGGCTCGAGAGATTGGTGTCGCTGCGTGATGGTTCGATGTCATATTCGTCCGGCGGGAGTAAGCTGACGTGTTCGACCACACCCCGGGCCTGCACCCATGCGTCTTTGGAGCCGCCGCCCTGTTCAATATTCACCAGCGGGGAGTCTGCCTGTTGCGAAGTCCGAACCAGACCGCCGGGCATCACTTTCCATCCGTCGCGGGTGGCAACGATGAATGCGCGTAACATAATATTGCGGGGAACAAGTTTCGAATCCTGCCAGCAGGGGGATGACGAAAGGACGACGCGTTCCTGGGCAATATATTGTTGGGGAGCGGCCTTGATCTGGCTGGCCAGGATACTGCGGTCGGCAGGGGAGAGGGAGCGGACAAATACGGCTTTTTCCCGTGGATCGGAAAAGGCGCGCTTGATCACCCATTGGTCAAATTGGTCGAGCACTTGCTTGCATTCTTTTTCCTGACCGCACCAGAAGGTAGGCGTGGTTTGCAAGCGGGGTTCTTCACCGGTAAGATTCCGGCAGAGGGTCGCGAAAAAGGGAAGCAGGGCCGGGGTTTCCGCCAAGCCACTGCCAAGAGAATTGGCAATCGCCACTTTGCCGGCGATGGCGGCCTGAACCAGTCCGGGAACACCTAAAAGTGAATCGCCTGACAGTTCCAGCGGGTCGCAAAGGGTATCCGCCTGTCGGCGGAGGATCACATCCACCTTGCGCAGGCCTGCCAAAGTTTTGAGAAAAACCTCGTTCCCGCGTACGGTAAGGTCGTTGCCAAGAACCAGTGGAAATCCGAGGTAACGGGCAATGTAAGCGTGCTCAAAATAGCTGCTGCTGTGTGCGCCGGGGGTCAGAACCACAATATGCGGATTGTTTGTCCAGTCCCCCGCGAGGCTTTCCAGGGTATCGCGTAAGCTTGCAAAAAATGAAGCCAGCCGCTCCACTCTGGAAATCCGGTACATGGTGGGAAAGGTGCGCGACACCATCAGTCGGTTTTCCAGCGCGTATCCTGCACCCGGCGGGGTTTGGGAAAGATCTTTGACCACACTCCATTTTCCGGAGGGGGTGCGGGCGAGATCAACGGCGTGGAGGGTCAGGTATTGTCCCCGGGGCGGCTTGATTTGGAAACAGGGCCGCAGGTAGTTCGGGTTGGCGAAAAGCAACTCGCTGGGGAGCACGTTGTTCTTTATCAGATTCTGATGCGAATACAGATCGGTCAGGGCAAGGTTCAGCACTTTCATCCGCTGGATCAGGCCGGCGGAAAGTTCATCCCATTCGTCGGGTTCAATCATCAGTGGAACCGGATCGAGCATCCAGGGATGGCTGCTGCCTTTGTTGTCGTCATACACATTGTAGGTGACGCCGTTCTCGCGAATCATGCGCTGTGCACGAAGCCAGCGGATGTCAATATCCTGAGGGCCATAGCTTTCCAACTGCTGCAGCATCGGTTGCCAGTGGGGGCGAATGCTCCCATCGGGTGACAGCATTTCCGGATACGCACCCGGAAGTGGCCGGAATGAATCGATCATTAAACTCATCTAGAGGATCTTTCCATTAGACCCGACGCAGATCGAGGGTGACGGGCATTTCCGCATTGCGGGGAATGCGGCGCATCTGGAAATGTCCGGGGGTATGGCCCAGAGTCCGGAAGCGTTCGGCGCGTCGGGTTTCTGCTTCAAGTGCGTTGACAGGGAAGATTTCATGACTCCGGCCGCCGGGGTGGCTGACGTAGTAGGTACACCCTCCAACCGCGCGCGCATTTTGCCTGTCCACCAAATCAAATACCAGCGGGGCATGTACGGGAATGGTGGGGTGCAGACAGCTCGGCGGTTGCCAGGCGCGGTAGCGGACACCGGCCACATAAACGCCCGGCTGATCGGTAGCGGTCAATGGCACTTCAATTCCGTTTACGGCAATCGCATGCTTCTGCTCATTCAGTCCGGTGACTTTCACCTGCAGACGTTCCAATGACGAATCAACATATCGTGCGGTTCCGTCGCCCCCGGCCTCTTCACCGAGCACCAGCCAGGGCTCGATCGCCTGACGAAGTTCAATGGTGACGCCATCGACAGTTACGGTTCCGATCACGGGGAAACGGAATTCAAAATGAGTGGCGAACCATTCCTGGCGGAAGGGGAAGTTGGCATCGTTGAGCCGGTCAATCACGGTTGAGAAATCCTGCTGCACATAGTGCGGCAGCATAAAGCGGTCGTGAAGATGCGTCAGCCAGCGGGTCAGCGGTTCGTCGTAGGGGTTTTCCCAGAAATCGACAATCAGGGCCCGGAGCAGCAACTGCTGGGTAAGGCTCATGCGTGCGTGCGGAGGCATCTCAAAGCCGCGGAACTCCACCAAACCAAGTCGCCCGGTGGCACTGTCGGGCGAATACATTTTATCAATGCAGAATTCCGCGCGGTGGGTGTTTCCGGTAAGGTCGGTGAGGAGATGACGGAAGACCCGGTCCACCAACCACGGGGGGATGGAGGGATCTTTGGTATTGGGAATTTGGCGGAAGGCCAATTCCATTTCGTAGGCAGCATCCGGACGCCCTTCGTCGACCCGCGGTGCCTGCGAAGTGGGCCCGATAAAAAGTCCGCTGAACAGGTAGCTCAAAGAAGGATGGTTCATCCAGTAGCCAATCAGCGATTTGAGCAAATCGGGACGGCGCAGGAAGGGAGAGTCAGCGGGTGTTTTTCCGCCGACCACCACATGGTTTCCGCCTCCGGTGCCGGTATGGCGGCCATCGAGCTGAAACTTGTCGGTACGCAAGAGCCATTCACGTGCTTCTTCGTACAGAACCGAGGTGTTATGAATCATTTCACGCCAGGAATAGGCGGGCTGAATATTCACTTCGATCACGCCCGGGTCCGGGGTGACTTTCATGTATTCGACCCGCGGATCGTGCGGGGGGGCGTAGCCTTCAATCATCACCGGCGTTCCTGTGATTTCGGCGGCATGTTCTACCGCGGCGACGAGATCCAGATAGTCCTCAATCTTTTCGCAGGGCGGGAAAAAGACATACAGGCGTCCGTCGCGGCACTCGACACACATCGCGGTTCGAACCACCCAGGGGGCGGATTGACCGGGTTGCGGGAGTCGATCCTGCGGCAGCTGATCGCTGGTCTGTTCATTGCTGTCAAAAATACCCGTGTCGCGCGGTTCGTCTGTGCGGCTTTGCGGAACCACCAGCGCGCGGCGGCCGGGGAGGGGCGGATGGTAGGCGGAAGGGTCGGAAGTTCCCATGACCGGACGGTCTTCTTTTTTGGCCCAGGGCAGACTGTCCAAAGGAAGCCTCAGCCCGAGCGGTGAGTCGCCGGGTAAAAGATAAAGCTGTTTGCCGCGTAACATCCAAAGCCCGCTCTGCCAGCCGGAGCCTTTGCGTTCGAGCGGCAGTACATAACCGACGGGTGTATTCAGTCCGCGGTTAAAGACCTTGAGCAATTGTTCCCGTTCCTGGGGATCATCGAGTTTGCTGTCGAGGGGATTTACATTGACGGGCAGTTCCCGTTCGCGAAGGGAGAATTTGACCGGATCTTCGAATGCAGGATTGATGTATTCGCTTTCGACCTGGAGTTGGCGGGTGAGTTCTTCGGTCAATGCCAGGGCATCTTCGTGGGTAAACCCATACTCTTCATTTTCGCTGCCGATGAGTTTTTCATTGGCCCAGATCGGCTGTCCGTCTTTGCGCCAATAAAGGCCGAGTGCCCAGCGCGGAAGGGGTTCTCCGGGATACCATTTGCCCTGTCCGTAGTGAATCAGTCCCTGGGGGCCAAAGCGGCTGCGCAGGCGGCGGATAAGTTTTTCCGAAAGCGGTTTTTTGGTGGGGCCGACCGCGCCGGTGTTCCACTCTTCGCCTTCGAGATCTGTTCCGGAAATAAAGGTGGGTTCTCCCCCCATACTCAAACGGACATCGCCTTGCTGCAATCGTTTGTCTACCGCATCACCAAGTTCGACCACGGCTTGCCACTGGCCGTCGGTATAAGGTTTGGTTACCCGCGGATCTTCATGAATGCGGGAGACGGACATTTCGACATTAAAGGTGGTTTCGCATTCGGTGATGCCTCCTTCCAGGGGGGATGCGCCTTTGGCGTCGGCAGAAGTCGCGAGGGGAATATGCCCTTCACCGCAGAACAGGCCGCTGGTGGGATCGAGACCGATCCAGCCGGCGCCGGGCAGATAGACTTCGCACCAGGCATGTAAATCACAGACGTCATCGCTTACCCCGGCAGGTGCATTGGGATCGACCGGCTTCTCGTCGGCAGCCAGTTGGATGGAATAGCCGGAGACAAAACGGGCGGCCAGACCCAGGCGCCTGAACAAATTTACAAGCAGCCAGGCAAAATCGCGGCAACTTCCTTTGCCTACTTTAAGGGTTTTTTCCGGGGTGAAGATTCCCGGATCCATGCGCAGGGTATATTCGAGATGGTTGTTCACCTTGGCGTTGACCATGGCGAGGAAGTCAATACTGCGAATTTCCGAGCGGTCGATCGATTCGAGGAATTCCTGAAAGAGGGGCGTCAGACGTTGTTTGTTAAAATACGAACGCAGTTCCCGGCGGAGCTTGTAGTTGTATTCGAAGGGATAGGTCTCGGCATCTTCTTCAAGAAAGAAATCGAAGGGGTTGATGGGTTTGAGATCGGCGACCAGGTCGATCTCCATACTGAACTTCCTGGTAGGCTGGTTGACCAGCAGGCGTGCGAGGTAGTTGTTTTGTGGATCCTGCTGCCAATTGAGGAAGTGATCTTCCGGTTCAATGTTCAGGGAGTAACTAACGATCGGGGTACGGCAATGCGGGGTGGGGCGCAAACGGATGACCTGCGGCCCGAGTTGAGCCGGTCGGTCATAGTGGTATTCTGTTTTATGATGCAGGGCAATGCGTATGGCCATGAGGTCATGCTCCGTTCAAAAGTGAGGGGTCTGGATTAAAATATGTAAAGATTCTAGAGTTGATATTGTTCATTTCAAGTTGGAGATTTTCAATGAATTCATTCAACCCGGTTTCAACGATATCAGCACCACTCAAAGATTCGAGCTGTTCACAGAGCGCGGACAGTTCATTGTGTGGTTCTCCCTGAACTCCTTTGGTGATTAAGGAGAGGCTTTGCAAGGCAGATTGCAGACAGAATAGAATTGAACGGGGAAAAGTCGGATTTAGTACAATCATGTGGATAACATTGTCCCGATCGATAAGTCCGTGGGTGCGGTGGTAGGCCTCACGTGCGTCGAGTGACAGCAGCAATGCCAGCCATTGCATGTCGTCAATGGAAGTTCCCAAATCGGTGATCTGCGGATGAATGTAGAAATATTTGACGTGGAGCAGGCGGGAGGTTTTGTCTGCGCGTTCGATGAATTCCCCGAGCCGCCAGAAATGGTACCCGCGGCCCCGCTCGATGATTTCCGAGAACATCCCGGAGATCATCATGCATTCCCTTTTCACTTTTCCACAGAGTTCGAGGATCTGGCTGTGGTAAAATTCTTTTTTGCGGGAGGCTTCCGGAACCAATTTGCCCAGACCGTTAATGGCTTCGAAGAGTTCGGCCGGCATGGATTCCCGCAGTCCTTTTGCATTTTCGCGGGCGGCGCTCAGGCAGCTTTGGATGGAATTAATGTATTTGGTGTCAAACATCAGGAAATGCATGACGTTTTCGGCGGTGGGTTCCCCATAACGCTTGGTGAAAATTTCCATATCCCCGGTAATTTCCACCAGAGGGCGCCATTGTTCCTGGCTGCCCTGTTGGAGGTCGAGGTTGAGGTGATAGCTCACTTCCAGGTAGCGGGCGGTGTTGGCGGCACGTTCGATGTAACGGCTCATCCACATGATCTGGTCTGCAACCCGGCTTAACATGAGCTTTCCTCCACTTCGGGGCTGCGGTCGACGACCCAGGTGTCTTTGGTGCCACCGCCCTGGGATGAGTTTACCACCAGGGAGTCTTTTTTCAGTGCGACCCGGGTGAGTCCGCCCGGCAACACATAGGAATCATCTCCGCTGTGTAGAATATAGGGGCGCAGGTCGACATGGCGGCCTTCGAAGTGGTCGTCCACCAGCACCGGTGCCCGCGAAAGTGCGAGGGTTGGTTGGGAAATATAGTTCCGGGGATTCGCCCGAAGGACTTTGGCGAAGGCGTCGCGCTCTTTCGGGCTGGAGGCCGGGCCGATCAGCATGCCGTATCCACCTGATTCACTGGCAGGTTTGACCACCAGCTTGTCGAGATTATCGAGGGTGTAGGCCAGGGCTTCTTTTTCGATACAGAGGTGGGTGGGCACATTGGGGAGGAGCGGTTCTTCTCCGAGATAGTAGCGGATCATATCGGGAACGAAGGCGTAGACCACTTTGTCGTCGGCGACCCCGGTGCCCGGAGCGTTGGCGAGGGTGAGGTGTCCTTCGCGGAAGGCTTTCATCATGCCTTTGCAGCCCAGGGTGGAGTCGGCACGGAAGACTTCGGGGTCGAGAAATTCATCGTCGACCCGGCGGTAAATGACATCGATGCGCTCCAGTCCGTCTACAGTTCTGGCGCAGACGTATTTTCCGTCGTAGACCAGATCCCGTCCTTCCACGAGCTGGGCACCCATTTGACGTGCGAGGAAGGTGTGTTCAAAATAGGCGGAGTTGTAGACCCCCGGGGTGAGCACGGCCACGTTCGGCTTTTCAATCCCTTCCGGGGCAAGTTTATGCAGCATCTTCATAAACTGGATCGGATAGTCGACCACCCGGCGCACCCCGCTCTTGTGGAAGACTTCGGGAAAATTCCGCTTCATCAGAATACGGTCGAGGAGCACGTAGGAAACCCCTGAAGGGACCCGTAAATTGTCTTCGAGCACAAAAAAGGTTCCCTTTTCGTCGCGGACCAGATCGGTGCCGGTCACATGCGTCCACACTCCTCCGGGCGGATTCAAGTCCTGGCACTGCGGCAGATATCCTTTGGACGAGGTAAACAACCATTCAGGAATCACGCCGTCTTTGATGATTTCACGCTTGTGGTAAATATCGTCGATGAACAGGTTAATGGCCTTGATCCGCTGTTTTAACCCGGCTTCGACCGGATCCCACTCCTGTCCGTCAATGATGCGCGGGACGATGTCGAAGGGGATGGTCCGCTCCGTACCTTCGTTCGATCCGTAGACGTTAAAGGTGATGCCCATGCTGAGCATGGCGCGCTCGCTGGCCTCTTGCCGTCGCCTTAAATCCCCTTGGGGCAGACTTTCAATCGCCTTCACCAGCAAGCGCGCGCATGGGCGTGCCTCTCCCTGGTTGTCGAACAGTTCGTCAAAATATCCGCCCGTCTCGTAGCCTTTAAAATTCATAACCTCACATCCTCAACAGAAATTAATGTATCAAATGTGCCACAGAAAATTTCTAAAACATAAATACGGAGATATCACGTTTGTGACGCATGAACAGCTTATGCTAAATGGATTTGTCTTGATTGCAACGAGTTAATTGTCAGGAATTTTTTTATTATGCGCGATCAAATTTATCACCAACAGGATGCGGCTCCCGCCTCGTTTGAATTCAACGAGGCAGTGGCCAAAGTTTTTCCGGACATGATTGCCCGGTCGGTACCGGGATATGCGGCGACCTTGCGTCTCATCGGTTCGATTGCGGATCGCTATGTCACATCCGGAAGCCGGGTGTATGATTTGGGCTGTTCGCTGGGGGCGGGTAGCTTCTCGGTGCAAAGGCAAATTGGCGATCGGGCGGAGATTACGGCGGTAGATCTTTCTTCGGCCATGATAGAGGCGCTGAAAAGGGAAGTCGAAGAAAAGGGGTTTTCGAATATTCATCCGAAAGTGGAAGATGTTCGTGAAACCGAAATTGAGAATGCGAAATTGACCCTGTTAAATTTCACCCTGCAATTTGTGCCGGTGGAAGACCGCCTGGCCTTGCTCAGCCGCATTGCAGAAGGCACGCAACCCGGCGGAGTGCTGGTGCTTTCCGAGAAAATTTGTTTTGAAGATCCGGTCGTGCAGGAGGAGATGCGCAGGTTGCACGAAGCGTTCAAGAAGGAGAATGGTTACTCCGAATTGGAAATCAGCCGCAAACGGGCGGCCATCGAGAAGGTATTGATCCCTGAAAGCATTGCGGTACATCAGGCGCGACTGAAAGAGGCGGGATTTTCCCGAAGCCAGGTTTGGCTACAGTGTTTTAACTTTGTGTCGCTGCTGGCCTTTCGGGACTGAGAAAGGATCGGGGGGGGCAATTTCTGCACGATTGGGGGTTCTTCTTCGCGGGGGTAGGAAAACCCCCGATCCATTTTAATGGCCTTTTGAATTCACTTAGGATTCGGGTTTGAAATCCAGGTCTTTCAGGAGGATTTCTTTTTTATCTCCGTTGGCATTGGTGAGACTGAATTGGGTGTCGTCGAAATCCCCAAAACTGCTCAGCCAGAGAAAGCGGGGAGAGCTGCCCAGCATGGGGCCATTGGGTTTGGAGAGTTCATCGATGAATGTTTCGGCGGGCAGGATCGCCATGGAACCGTCCTTTTTGGCTACCTGAACCGCAGTGTCTTTTAGCGTTTTGACCTGTTGATTCCCCCGCAGATGTATCAGGGTGTTTCCTGAATCAGAAAGCAGAGTGACGGAAAACAGACTGCTGAAATCCGGGAGCACTGCTTTCCAGAGTGCGCTTTCCCGGTCGCCGGTTTTGTAGATGGTCAGGGTGCCGGTGGTATTGTCACGCCGGAACTCATATTGACCGTTATCGGATTTCCCCCAAATTTCATCCGGAGGAGCGGCAAACATGGCGAGTGCGCTATTTCCAGTTAGCAGGAGAAGCGCGAGGAGTCCTGTGAGACGGATAGAGTTTTTCATGAGGGTTCTCCCTGAAATTTGTTCAGTCTTGCAGGAGTTTCTGGATTTCGGCCTTTTTCGCGATGGGCTCCACTTTGTCTCCGCGGAACCAATAGGCGTCTTTGTGTTTATCGATCAGGATGGCGATGCCGGTGTCGCCCACTTTGGGGATGAATCCCTGGTTTTCAATAAACCCGGTCCAGCAGACTTTGACTTTGTCGCCTTTTTCACAGCCTTTCATGGATTCAGTTGCCACCAGAATCGCGGTTTTGAATCCATTTTCCGCCCCGACGGATTCCAGTTGGTATACAAATATTTTTTGGGCCGCGTCCACCCGGGTTTCCAAAGATTGGGGAGGGGCCATCAATGCAAAAAGTTGAAGGCTCAGGCCCAAAATAAGGGTGGAGAGGATAAGGGTATTTTTTTTCATATTTAGTTCCTATTTGAGATAGTTTTTCTGATTCTTACCACAGAGACGACTCTCAAATCCATTTTCTTAGAAATTATGTCGAAAAAGAAATTTGATCGGATGCGGCTTTCATATCGCTGAAGTAGTCAGGAAATTCGTTCAGGAACAGATCTTCATGAACCCTGAGCCGTTTCAACATGGCGGCCAGGGGAACCGGTTTGCGGAAGCGGCGGCCGACCCGGTCGAAAATATCCGGAAGCTGCTCTGCCTGTTCGTAGGCCTGGAGAATACGGTATTCCAGCAGATATCCCGCATATCGGGCTGCATCATCGGGAAAGGGCAGAGGGGGGGATGCAAAAAACTGTTCGATAAGCACGACCGTCACCGGCCAGGAGCGGTCCATCAGTCGATCCCAGTTGCGGTGCAGCAGGTAGTCACCGTACAAATCAAACAGAATTCCGCCAAAGCGTTTTTCTTTTTCGGGCAGCAGGCGTTTGACGGATTTCAGGGCGGGATGGTTCTCGCCCGCCGCGTCCACCCGGCGGTGGGCCCTGATTCCCCTGCGCACCTTTTCAGGATAGGGCAAGGCCTCCAGTGGACCCCGGGCAAAATCGCCCAAAAACTGCCCGAGCATGAGTTCGGGATCGTCGAGGCTGAGGCAAAGATGGCAGAGGGTGTTCATGCCTGTAACTTTAAGTGTCGAAGGGGCAATGGCGAGAAAAATGGAACAGCCTATCCTTTTTACGGCAGTTGACCGTGAGTCCGGCTTGCAGGCAAACGCGCCAAGCCAAGGTGATTTTGCCGCAAAAGGACACAAAAGGAAGCCCTCCCTAGAGCCCCGTTCTGAAACAAATTTAACCACAGAAAAAACAAAAATCACAAAAGAGGTAAGATGGGTTCACCTCACCAAATTCCCCATCCTATATATATTCAGTTTTGTGTCTTCTGTGTTTTTTGTGGTTCCTTCCCAAATCTTCTGCGTAACGGGGTTATAGGGGAGGCGTTTTATTGTGCCTTTTTGTGGCAAAATGCGTTTGAAAAACACAAGAATTTCACCCCTTCCAGGATGCGTCCCTGGGAGCCTGCGTTCCGAAAAGGCGTGAAATCTTTTTCCCAGCGGGTATGGGGTAGAGATGAATGAAACCGATCAACTGCTTTCCAGTTTTAATACTTTTCCGAACCCCGGAATCAGGGAATGGGCGTGTTCCCGACGTTCGGAAATCGAAGCGGTGTTTGATGAAAAGAAAAACGGACATTTGCCGATCTGGCGGGAGGCCCTGGATGCGATTGTGACGCCGGAATCGGATCCGCTGTTGGACCAAAGCCAGGTTTGGGATGGTGCAGAGGATGCGCAGGATGAGGAGATTTGGCGGAAGTTTCATCCCTGGCGCAAGGGACCTTTCCGGTTTGGGGACCTGGAGATTGATACCGAATGGCGGTCCGATTTTAAGTGGGAGCGTTTAAAGGAGGTTTTAGAGCCCCTGGCGGGCAGAAGTTGTTTGGATGTGGGCTGCGGAAACGGGTATCACTGCTGGCGGATGCGCGGGGCCGGGGCGTCACAGGTGGTGGGCCTGGATCCTTTTTTGCTTTATGTGATGCAATTTATGGCGGTGTGGAAGCGGATACCGGATCCGGCGGTGCGGGTGTTGCCTTTGGGGGCGGAGGCGATTAAACCCGGACTCAATTTTGATACCGTATTTTCGATGGGGGTGCTCTCGCATTGCAAAGAGCATCAGGTCCATTTGGAATTGTTAAAACAGGCCCTGCGTCCGGGCGGACAGGTGGTGCTCGAAACCTTAACCGTGCCGGATGAACACGGTCCGCTGTTTTACCCGGAAGGACGATATGCGCAGATGCGGAATATCCCCGCCTTGCCCACCGTCTCTACGCTGGCCCTATGGCTCAAAGAGGTCGGTTTAAAAAAGGTGAGGCATATCGATACCTCGGTCACCACCTTTGAAGAACAGCGGGCAACCGAGTGGATGACTTTTTATTCGCTGAAGAATTACTTGGATCCTGAGGATTTCAGTAAAACGGTGGAAGGGCATCCGGCCCCGCAGCGGAGTATTTTTGTGGCGAATCTTTAGAGGGCAATAAAATTCAGTGGGCAGGATTGCGGGTTTGATTTCTAAAGCCTAAGCTTAAGCAATGACAGCCACTTCTTTTGCTCAACATCCATTATCCGACGCGCAACTTTCTAATCTTGAGAGCTTGGGCTATGATCGGATGACACCGATTCAGGCCGCGGCGCTTCCGGTTGCATTGGCTGGCAAAGACCTGATTGCCCAGGCGCGGACGGGAAGCGGGAAAACGGCCGTTTTCGCCTTGGCCCTCTTGGCCCGTCTCGATCTGAGCTCCCGTGCAACCCAGGCCCTGGTGCTTTGTCCAACGCGGGAACTAAGCATTCAGGTTTCCACGGAGCTGAGGCGGCTCGCCCGGCATCTGCCGAATGTGATGGTGACCTCGGTCTATGGCGGTCAGCCGATTGACCTTCAAAAACGGGCACTCAAAAAGGGCGCGCAGATTGTGGTGGGTACCTTGGGGCGGGTTGTGGATCATCTTCAACGCGGTTCGCTGGTGCCCGGGGACGTGAGCATGTTGGTGCTGGATGAAGCTGACAGAATCCTGGAGATGGGATTTCTGAAGGAGTTGGAGCAGATTGTCCGCGAATTACCGTCCGAACGGCAGACGCTCCTCTTTTCCGCTACTTTCCCCGAAAATATTAAACAGCTGAGTGGTGATGTGCAGCGGAATCCAACCCATATATCCGTGGATGAGCAACAGGTGTCGGAAGAGATCGAGCAGCTGGTGTATCAGTGTAAAGCCTCCGAAAAACTTGAGGGATTAAAAAAAATCTTGCTGGATTCCCAAGCGGCTTCTGTGGTGGTGTTCTGTAATTATAAACAGAGTACATTCGACATTTGCGACTTTCTTACGGAGCAGGGGATTTCCGCGGCGGCCCTCAATGGCGATCTGGAACAACGCGACCGGGAAGATCTTCTGATTCAGTTTAAGCATCAGAGCTGTTCGGTATTGATTGCCACCGACGTCGCTGCCCGCGGGCTGGATATTCAAGACCTGCCCCTGGTAATCAATTACGAACTCCCCTCCGATCCTGAAACCTATGTGCATCGGATCGGGCGAACGGGTCGCGCCGGCAAAACCGGAGTCGCGGTGAGTCTCTGCAGTGAGCGCGAAAAATTC
>CAKZLZ010000157.1 GCA_937127435.1 uncultured Verrucomicrobiota bacterium
CCGGGCGACTTGTGTAAATGCGAGTTCTCCTTTCAGAAATGCCGCGTGGGACTTACGGGTTTTCGCCAGTTCTGATTGGAGTTCCGCCAGCGGGAAATATCGGGGCTGCCTTTCCGGCAGGGAGATCTTCAGATGATTTTCGTCAAGGGGGATGTACGTAACGTTGGCGGTCAAATCTATCGCCATGGCCAGGGCGGGGCAACCTTGCACGACCGCATGTTCTCCACTGAGAATCAGTTTTCCGGGGCTGCTGACCTGTCGTTCCACCTATTCGACCTCAAAGTCACAGACCACCGGCAGATGGTCGGAATAGAGAACCTGGGGAACATGAATTCGGGTCACCTTGATTCCCCGGGTGTGAAAGACGAAGTCCAAATCCATTTTGGGTTTCCAGCTGGGAAAGGTGGGGATGGTATTGCTTTCCGGTTCGATCAAACCCGAGGCTTCCCTGAAAAGTTCCAATTCGTCTTTGCCTGTCAGAACGTTGAAATCTCCTGCGACGATGCAGGGTTTTTTGATCGATTTGACGATCTGTTTTAATTCCCGTAATTGGCTCATGCGGGTTTTGTAGGAGAGGGCCAGATGAACCAGCAAAAAGACCACATGTTCCAACTCCAGTTCGATCACCAGTTTTTTTACCCCGCGGGTGACATAGTGAAAGTGCTCCCGGGCAATGGTATCCCGGGTAATGAAGGCATTTCCCTGTTTGTTTAAAATCGGAACTTTTGTGAGGAAGGGGTGGTTTTCCGCGTACTTGCTTTTGTAGGTATGGTAGTGTCCCAAATCCGAAGCGATCACTTCCGCCTGGTTCTTTTTTCCGCTGCGGTAACTTCCGGCATCCACTTCCACCAGTCCGATCACATCCGGATCCATTTCTTTAAAAAACTGAATAATTTCCTGCAAATGTTTTCCGGTGCGCCCTATGTACCCACTCAGCGGAAAGCGGTTCATGTTCCCGCCGGTGCCGTATCGGATATTGTATAAAATAAATCTCATTGTTTGGAGGCGGGGGCAGAGGTCATCAATTCGGGTTTCAGGTGAGAGAACACGCTAATGGAATTCTCAGAATATTCAAACCGGAATGATGCCTGAGCTATTTTCGGTGCCTGCGAAGTACCCAGGGCAATGCACCCAGACCCACAAGCAGCAAGATGGCGGTGGAGGGCTCAGGGACGGCCGTAATTTGAAAGGTCTCGTAAACCGACGGATTTTGCGCCCGAAGTCCCGTATACCCGCTGGTAAATGCATTGATCGATGTATCATTCACGCTGATCATTCCGACTTCCGAATCCACTTCGTCGAACAGGCGGGCGGTGATTTGCGTACCCTGCATGTCGAGGAGAATACGGTAGGCCACTCCCCCGGGGTAGATGTCACCCCCCGTTAAGGTGACGGTAGAACCGAGTTGGGTAAAAGATCCTGCATTCACTCTGTACAGTTTGAAATCATTTTGTTCCAGCCGGGTGTGGTAGAAGTTGTTGGTGCCACTTGCCCGTCCAACGATTCCGGTGATGTAATTATTGGTTGCTTTTCTAAAGGTTGCTTCGACTGTTACGTCGGCGAGTGCCGTGGAACTGAAGCCACCTGATACCGCTCCCTGGTAGGCGGAAAGACCCACGGGCCCGGAAGTATGGGCGAACCGATAGTCCTGAGCATTATCAATGAACCAACCATTTGAGGATGTGGATCCCGTGCCACCTGCCAAAACATTCCAGCCGGCGGGGGCCGTGTTGGTGGCTTCAGGAAAATCTGTCGAGTAGATCACATCCGCATGAATCGTCAGCGCGGTGATCACAAGTGCAGATATAAGTAACAGGGAGCGTAGGTTCATGGGTAATTGTTTTGTAGAAGGCGTATGAGGAAAATACTTATTTTCGTAAAGATTTATTATGGTGGGTTACGGAATAATGTCAATAAAAACAGAGGAAGGGGGGGGGTAGGGGTGCATGACCCAAACCGTTTTTTTGGCTGAGGGGGATACAAAGAGTTTCATCCATAAAGCATCATGGGTCCTTTCCAGGTGAATCGGTACCTGAAAATTCTAAACTGAAAGTGTTGCGTCTATGGTCGAATACCGGACGCAACGCTTTCAGCGTAGAACAAAAGCCGGGGCCAAGACCCAGGGTAGCCCCGCCGCATCGCGGCGATGCAACCCTGGGCTTCAAGATGCAACACCGTTGGTGTTGTTAGGAAAAGGATCTTTTATGAAGCCTTCTATACATTCTTTTCTACTGTTCTCAGTGTGTACGTTTCCTGTTCATTCCAAGAGACTCAAAACCGTAGGTCGCGCCTCTATGGATTCCTGTTTTCCCCTTGAACTTAATGCCGGCGTGGATATTCCTTTCCAAGGCAGGGTATCCGGTTTTGCGTGGGACCGCGATGGGGAAGGACTGCATCCGGCTATTGATTATGGACAAATGATCCCTTTGCTTGGCTCATGGAAAATTGTGAATCGTCTAAAAGTGTGTTTTTGCACTTGCATTTATAGACGACCGGTCTAATTGTTTTACCGTTATGAAGAAAAAGCCCACCAAAGCCTGTATTTTAGAAGCCGCTGAATCGTTGATGCTGGAGCAGAGCTTTCATTCAGTGGGGTTGAAGCAGTTGCTGGATGCCGTGAAGGTGCCAAAGGGATCTTTCTATTATTATTTCGAATCCAAGGATCAATTTGGTGCGGAGTTGATTCATCACTATATGAAAGAGGGCAGTGCGTTTAAACGGGAGATGTTGCTTAACCCCGAGCGGGGAGCGGATCCGCTACAGCGCCTTTTCCTCTATTTGGATGGCAGCGTGGATTTTATGAAAAAGCACCCGGGCAAATACCCCTGTCTCGCGGTCAAGCTGGCTTCCGAGGTCTCAGGCATGAGCGAAGCCATGCGCGGGGAATTGGTAACAGGATTTCAACAGTGGATCGGAATTTATCAGGCGGCATTGGACGAAGCGGTGGAGGCCGGCCTGCTCCCGGCAGATTTTGATACTGCAAAGGAAGCCGCGCTGATTCAGGATCACTGGGCCGGAGCCGCCCAGCGCTCAGTGACATTTCTTAGCCCGGAACCCGTTCGCCTCACGGTTGAACATATCAAAACCCGCATTCAAAACCGGAGACTGTAACCCTCTTTTTTTTAGTTCATTATAGACGACTGGTCTAATATTAACCAACCCCTACAGGAGAAACCACACATGAAATCGACAAAACTTTCAGGCAGTCTGCTGTTGCTGACGACCGCCGCACTGTGGTCGGGCTGCCGCAGCCTCACCCCGGCTTCCGCTGCGCAGGATCAGATCCGGGTCATTTTATCCTCGGAAGTGGAATGGACCCCCCTCAACCCAGCCCGGGGGGATCTTGCTCCCGCAGCCGGTACGCTCTGGGGAGACCGCAAGGGCACGGAACCCACGGGTTTTCTGTTGAGACCTCCCCGTGATTTTGAATCGCCGCCCCATATTCACAATGTCTCTTACCGCGGGGTGGTCATTAAAGGCGTGGTTCATAATGATGATCCCGGTGCGGCTGAAATGTGGATGCCGGCCGGATCTTTCTGGACGCAACCAAAAGGGGAAGTGCATGTGACTTCCGCACAGGGAACCGGCTCACTGGCTTATATCGAAATCGAGCAGGGCCCTTATCTGGTGCAGCCGTCAGATGAGGCCTTTGACAGCGGGGAGCGTCCGGTGAACGTGGATTTCTCCAATGTGGTCTGGTTGAGCGGTGATGAAATTCCCTGGATGAAAGAGCGCGGGGTGGAGAGTGCTTTTCTCTGGGGCAGCCCCCGGGAAGGGGAGCTCTATGGATCCTTTATCAAACTTCCGGCCGGATTTTCCGGAAGGCTGCACAGCCAAGGCACGACTTTCCGGGCCGTGCTGATTCGGGGAGCTCTCTATCATGATGCCCGTGAGGGAACGTTGCTGGATCCGGGAAGCGGATTCAGTTCCGGCGGGAAGAGCCTCCATCGCATCGAAACCGCTGAAGAAACTATTCTCTATGTACGCACAGATGGCAAAGTCGCTGTGCAATCAAACAAATAAAATCAATCGAACAAAAAACAACCGTAGGAAAAACATTATGAAAGCATATCTCTTATCTGAAGCGGGCGGGGTGGAAAACCTCGAACTGCGTACTATCGAAACCCCCGCGATCAAAGCGGATGAAGTGTTGGTTCAAACCAAAGCGATCAGCATCAATCCCGTCGATGTGAAAGTCCGTCCCAGTGACGAGGCCCTGGCGATGATTCTGCAAACCGAAGAACGTCCGCTGATCCTTGGCTGGGATATTTCCGGCGTGGTCCTTAAAGTGGGTGAGGAGGTGACGGACTTTGCGGTGGGCGACAAGGTGTTCGGCATGGTGAACTTTCCCGGACATGGAAAAGCGTATGCGGAATTCGTCGCATCCCCCGCGGACCATTTGGCTAAAATGCCGGAGGGCATGAACTTTGAAGATGCGGCGGCCACCACTTTGGCGGCTTTGACTGCGTTGCAGGTTTTGTCCGGCGAGGTGACGGCAGGAGACCGGGTGTTGATCCATGCCGGATCCGGTGGGGTGGGGCATTTCGCCATTCAAATCGCCAAAAACATGGGCGCGTATGTCATCACCACTTCCTCTGCCAAGAACCGTGATTTTTGCATCGCCCAGGGTGCCGATGAACATATCGACTATCGGGAAGTGAAATTTGAAGAGGTGTTGTCCCACATTGATTTTGTGCTCGACGGGATGGGCGGGGACACCCTGGCTACCTCGGTCAAGGTTGTGAAACCCGGGGGTAAAATTGTATCTCTGCCCACCCATGCTTTCGATGAAGATTTACAGGCCAAAGCTGATGCCGGGGGCGTGACCCTGGCTTCGGTCATGGTGCAGTCCAATGGCGAGGACATGAAAAAGCTTCGGGCGATGTTGGAAGCGCAAACCTTGAAGCCGCATGTTTCCATAACCTTCCCCTTCGAGCAGTTGCAGGAGGCCCACCTGCAGATTGAATCCGGCCGCACCATTGGCAAAGCCGTGGTCACATTGTAACCCTCTCACATCCAACCGGGGGCGCGGATTTAAAAATCCGCGCCCCTTTTTTTTTGGTTTAGATCAGGCCCGTTCCGGGGGAGGATGCCTCGCGAACTTCGAGAAGCAGATTGTGGATAAAAGTGAGTTTTTGTTTCACGGTTGGATTTAATATAAAGGGATACAAATCCAGTTGTCCCATACTCCGGTTTAAGGAATTCACCGCGTAGGTTAAGGCCACGGCTTTTTCGAGAAAACTGTCAAAATCGATGGGGAGAAAGGGATCGACATCTGCGACCATGGCCATGGCCGATGCTTGATCTTCCACCCGGGGAGATGTGGACACCCCTAACGCGTTGGCCGTTTCCATGGTGTCGATCAAATGCAAATAATGCGACCAGGTTTCCGCCCAGTCTTCCCAAGGGTGCGATGTGGCATACGCACTAATAAAATGCCGGTTCCAATCCGGGGGTGGCCCCTGGTGGTAATGGTTTTTCAGTGCTTGTCCGTAGTCGTTGGACTCATCTCCGAAATGGGCCCGGAAGGATTTGAGTCGATGGGGAAAGGGGAGAATGAGCAGGTCCCAATAGTAATGCCCCACCTCATGACGCAAATGTCCCAGCAAGGTCCGGTAACGCTCTTTCATGTTTACCCGGTTTTTTTCCCTCTCCGCAGGATCGGCCTCCTGAAGAGAAAGCGTGATTTTTCCACCTTGGTGGCCGGTCATGGTTTCCGCATCATCGGGCACCACCTGATCCGGATCAATAAAATCAAACCACAGGCCTGATTCAGGTTCAACCGATTTGCTGTTCAGCGGAAGTTGCAGCCGCAACAAACTGTAAACCAGGCGGTGTTTCGCAAATTCCAAGTCCCGCCAGTTTTTGCGGATGTCCGCATCCTGAACATTCGGGATGTAATGGTTGAGTTCGCAGGCTTTGCATAAGGTTGTGGATGATTCTGGATTCACCAGCCAGTTGCACACTCCCTGTTCATGATTTTTGCAATACCTTCGTTCGTTTCCTTTGAATGACCGCAACTGCAAGCTCATCGGTTCGAAACCGACTTTATACCCGCAACGTTCACATTTTGTGTTTTCAAAATGGAGCACCTGCCCACAGTTTTCGCATTGAAAGAGTTTCATGGAGCCTCATCCAATACCCATTCGGAGCGGAGTCAATCCTTGAACACAATTTCAGCGCCCCGGGCAGGGGAGAATGCCGGATGGCTTAGCGAAGTTCACTGACCCCGATTTCGAAAGTTTCGCCGTGGAGGGATACGGGATAATGTTCGGTTTCACAGCGGAAGCCCGCTTCCAGCATGCGGGCAAAGAAATTGTGGGCGTGGGGACGGCCCGGTTCTGAAATAACCAAAGCCCCTTCGTCTTCGAGTAAGGTATTCATGCTGCGCACCAGATCGGGAAAGTCCTGTTGGCTGTAGAGAATATCCGCCCCGAGGATCAGGTCATAGCGCGAGCTGGTTTCGGGTGCGCACCAATTTAAAGGTTCAACCGCCACCGGGGCCAAATCATTGAGTTGCCAGTTCTTTTGGGCGAGCGCCAAAGCTTCCGTTTCCAAATCGGTAACCGTGACTTCCGCCCCTTGCATTCCCGCCGCGATGCCGGCCAAACCACATCCGCAACCGACTTCCAATACGCGTTTGCCTTCCAGGGCTGCGTTATCCAGTACATGCTCTGCCAAGGCGAGGGAAGCCGGCCACAGGGAGGCCCAGTAATGCGGCTCATCGGCCACGGGGACTTCTTTTGCATACGCAAGTCGAATGGGCTGTTCTTTGATTTGGATGGTGTTTACGTCAAACTGCATTGTAGCGGTTGCATAAAGTTCCTGTGCGAAAAAGGCAAGGGGAGCGGGTAAGAAATTGCGTGAGAAGGTTAGCTTCTTTACAGAAATAAAGCTAAAGCCCCATTTCGCTCAGAAACCGCATTCATTTGCCTCCTCATTTTAAACGCAAGGATTCCTCCCATGAACTATATTGTCACCCACCCCGGCAGCGCCCACAAAGATGACTTTTTGGCCTGCGCGGTGCTTGCGGCCGAGTATTCTCTTCCCATTTACCGCCGGGATCCCACGGAGGCGGAATTGGAAGATCCCTCCGTCTTTGTAGTGGATGTCGGCGGTCGCCATGATCCGGCGCGGTTGAATTTTGATCACCATCAGTTTTCGTCTGACCATCCCCCCAGTTGTTCTTTGTCTTTGGTGTTACAATATCTCGGTGTGTATGAGGATGCGGTCCGGTTCTGCCCCTGGATGAAAACCGCGGAGTGGCTGGATGCCCGCGGGGCCCGTCAAACTGCTGAATGGATGAAGGTGGATCCTTTTGTGGTGGCGCAGTTGAGTTCCCCGATTGACTTTTCTTTGCTTCGCTATTTTGCAGAGGAACAGGCGCTTACCACGGATCATCCGATCGCTGCGCTGATGGCGAGAATAGGAGGGGACCTTCTCGATTATTTGCGCTCTCTCCGTCGCAATTTAAATGAACTCGGTACCTGCGTGGAGTTTTGGCAAATCGGGGATTTAGAAATTTGTTACCTGCCCCGGATCGAAGGCATGGCTGCCGATCTCGCGGCCGCACTGACAATGTTTGTTCGGGAGCAGGACCGGGATATCGCCGGAACCGTTTCTCCTGATAAACGTGGATCCGGATTTGGCATGACGCGCTTCGATGATGACCTCCGTCTCGATTTCACCCAAATCGAAAATGAAGCGGATGTTCATTTTGCGCACAAACAGGGTTTCATTGCAAAGACATCAGCAACCGATCCCGAACGGCTGAAGCAACTGCTCTCGCAATCCCGGGCATAAGGATTGAAGGGGATCAACCGGAGCCGAACGGTTTGCAAACCAGATAAATTTGTATTATCGAGTTTAGATGAGACATTAATAGGGCTCTCGTACTTTTGATAACCTGCTCATTTCCATATGTAAGTTTAACGGACATTGTACTGAAAATTTTTAAAATGAATAAACGAATTTTAATGCTGGTTGGAATGGTACTGGCTGTCGGTATTCAGGCGGACACGATGATTGCCTCCACTGCGGATGCACATGTCGTTTCCACCGGGCCCGGAGATCAGGGAAGTGTTGACCTCTACAGGCAAATTGCCTTTGACCATATGCATATTGGCCGCGATGATAACGGCGACGGCAGAAACTTTACTGCAGTAATGGCTTTCCAGCTTCCAAATCTGGGAAACGTGATCAATCCCTTTGAGACGAGTGCCCTGACTTTTAATCTCAACAGTCTGGATGCGGATTATGGCGTCGATCTCTACGGTCTGGATGCGCGTACGGGTGACACGGTACTTACAAGTGATTTTTATATGGGGGGGGCGGTTGATCCCTCATCGGATGCGGAAAAACTTCAGAATAGTATTTTAACCCCGGTGACCACACCGGGGGCCGTTACCTCTACCGACATTACAACTTGGCTGAACCGTCAATATGATGGGGGAGGCAATGCCGGGAAGTATGTATTCCTCCGGCTCAGCGCCTCAGTGTTATCGGATATTTTTGATGTCAATAACGGCTACACCATTGCGTCAGCCAATGCCCCGGGTATTAAACCGGCGCTGGATTACACTTACATCGTTCCTGAACCGAGCCCGATGATTCTGATTCTGGGAGCTGGACTCGGCTTTGTTATGCTTCGCTTTTTAAAGCGAAAGTAAAAATGAAAGGGGCACCCCCCACCCAAAGGTGAGTGCGGAAACGACAGTGTGAGAAACCTTGTTTTAGACACTGCGCACTTCGAGGCAAGCGCGGGCCTTGGAGAAAAGTGGGGCGAATCCGGTTCTATTGGCCCTTGACAAGAAGAGATATCCGCCCACAATTATTAGTATGAAAAAGATAATAAATGTGTTCGCAGTTTCTTTTGCCTTATTTGTCTCACAATCCGCGATGGCCACGGTAATTATTTTTGATGATTTTACGGGCACAGATGGCACCTTGGTCCGCAATACAACACCGGATCCGGGTACCGGCAATAGCTGGTCAGGATCACCGGGCTATACGATTACCGGAAATGCAGTGCACAGTGCCACCACCGGGAGTGGTCATTTTGTGGCAATGGATATGGGCGCCGGCTACTTTGTAGATAATCCTGATGTCTATGAAATCTCTGCGGATCTCTTTCTCTCATCCACGATGAATACCCCCACGGATTTCTTTTCGGTTGGGTTTACCGCTGGAAATAATACCAGCGCAGGTGCGAACCGGACACACCTTTCGACAAATCATGCGACCTTGACGGGTTCTCCCTCTATTGCCTTACGCGGGAATGGCCAGGTAGCGGTCAAAGTGTCGCAAGCGGAAACCGCATATATTTCGAGTACGGGAGATTATGCTGCAGGCTCGACCTATAATGTGAGGGTCGTATTGGATACCACACTCACCAATTGGTCCGTGGCTGCATTTGTGGATAACACACAATTGGATTTAAACGGCGTGGCTTCAGGTTTGCTCTATGAATACACGACCAACCCCACGATTCGTTACGCATCCATTTCCAGTGGGATTGACAGTACGGATTCAGCGGGTTCATATTTGGATAATTTCCAATTACAGACGATCCCGGAACCCTCAACCCTTGTGCTTTCTTTCTTAAGCTTGCTGGGTTTTGTTGCGGTCCGCCGTAAGCGCTTGGCGTAGTACATCAGCGCTGGTCGTAACCGGATTAAATGCGGTCAGTATGGTTTTCCCTTGAGGGGGTAAAGGGAGATCGCGGACGGATTTTGGGAGATGCATCTTTCATTAAATAACTCCGCGCGCTGAAGCAAGCCAAACGCATGGTACCTGTTGACTCATAAGTTATGACACTTTGGGTAGAAAAGAGAAGGGAGGGGTGAGGCGGAAAGTGTTTATTCTAGAGCGGTTCTATTATATTTGACGGTGATTTGTCATTTAACGGAGGGTTTTTAGTGCTGAAAGCACGCATCTCCAAAGCTTGCCCCGTGAGGGCCGGGAACAATGGGTTCTAACGATTGTGAGCCCTGTATGGGCGGGTAGGTCCTGCAGATAGAGGGTCGCCCATACAGGGCTCAAATGTATTTTACTATTTACACCCGGCCCTGAACCGGGCTTTGGAGAGTGCGACTTACAGCCGCAATAAGTCAAGTTAAACCGAAAAGGCTCTAAGCCTCCAGCTTCGGGGCGCAAGACCGCTGGAAGGTCATGGCCCACTGGGTTGCGTCTAGGGTTTTCTCACGACCTCGTATCTCAGCGCAAACAATTCTTCATTTGAGCTCTTTATATCCGTGATCTTGGGATGGGGTACCAGGGGCAGGGTCCTGAATTCAAGCCGGGTGTTGGGCTGCCATTTGCGTGGCTGTCCGGTGGGATTTCCGAAAGTTACTTTTTGTTTCTCCGTTTCGGCTTTTAGGCTTCGCTCCCTCCAGCGACCTGTGAAATCTCTGAAAAAGAGTGCTGCGACGCCACCCTGCAAAAAATATGGGTTCACCTTAATTGAAATGCTGGTGGTGATTGCGATCATCTCCCTCCTGATATCGATGGTGACCCCGGCAGTTCAACAAGGCTTGGAGTCTGCCCGGGCATTACAATGCAAAAACAATTTGAGGACCCTGGGACAGGCGGTAAAAATTTACGCCACAAAGGGGATGCGCATTTTGTGTATGTAGATGGCCATGTCGAATCTGTGTCCCGGCCGGACACTTTGGATTCTGAGCGCTACCGCTTCCTGGATTAAGCGTTTTTTTTGGGAAAGGATCCCCGGAAGTTAGCTGTCATCGCCTAATCATCGGCAATCGATCCTGAACGGCTGAAACATTTGCCCGCACACTCCCGGGCTCATTTTCCGAAGGTTTCCGGTTGCGGTAGGAGACGATCTAACTTATTTCAACCTCATATGAAAATTCCCGTAATACTTTTATCCCGCGGATTTGCACCGGCTCTAGGTACAGTCCAGCCTGTAAAAGGGTCCGGCTTCCACCCGAATCGTTTCTCACATTTCTGAAGGTAGACCATGTCGTATCTAGATGATCCCCGTGTATTTTTTGCGATCGAAAGAACGCTATTGGCCTGGATTCGAACTGAAATCGCCATTTTGGCCTTTGCTTTTTTGCTTAAAAAGTTTGGTTTTGAATTGGTCGGAGAACCTCATTCATTGGCGTATTTAAATTACGCCTTACATTTTTTGTGCAGTATGGTGGTGCTGATGTCCATCCTCTCATTGCTTCAATGCTATTTATCTATTTCCAAACTGAGTGAGCGGGAGGTGCCCAATCCTTCTGCGAAATATGTGGTCTTGTTTACCGGTCTGGTCGGTATTGTCTTATGCGTGATTTCCTCAATGATGGTGATCATGGTTTAGTCCTGGAGGGGACTCGGAAATTTCTATCCCGGCCAAGAGGGCCCCGGAATTCTTATAGACCGGTCTTTACTTTGAGGCGCGCTTTCTGAAAGCGAGCAGGGTCAGCAGTCCGCCCAAAACCAGCACCACAGAGGCGGGCTCGGGCACGGTGGTGACACTAACATTATCGAAGATCACTTGTTTAACGGTGTTGCCGCTGTTGTCGACAAATGGGATATAAAAGCCAATGTAAAGATCTTCACCTTGGAGGCCGGATCCGGCCGCATTCCAAAAGGTGCCGCCATCGACGGTGGCCGCGGTTAAGTTCGGAAGGGTGGGGTAGTCGCTTTTATCAAATGTGGCAAGTGTTCCGTCTCCATCGAGAGAAACCCCGCTGCCACTGGAAAATACGCCGTCGTTATCCGTAAAAAATCCGCCAATGAAATTATCGGGGAGAGGCAGGTCGGAACGGGAACCGATTACCACATCGAGGGTGTAGGTGAGGGATTCATCGATAGTGCCGATGTTCTGAAAGACATATCCGGGTTCTGATGATGAATTCACTTTCCGGGAATCGACGACCAGCCACTGATCTCCGTCAGGCGCGGTGGGAAAGTTTCCGTCTTTTTTCTGAACCGCAACCCGTTCAGAGGGATGAATCCAGCCATCGACAGTATTGACGAAGCTCTTTGGGAAATCGTCGGTGTCCGGGGATTCAAAACTGAAGTTGTCCACGGTGATGACTGCGCCTTGAAGCATAAATGCTATGGTGCTGATAAATAAAAGGAGGAGACGGAGAGGGGAGGCAAAACTGTTCATGTGGGGAAAGTGGGGGGGGGGCGAGGTTTCGTTTTATAATTTTGCAGATATTTTAGGGCTTTTGGACTTCGGTGACAATGGCGATTTGATTCTATAATGTGTTGATATCGCCCAGAAATTTCTTAGCTTTTGGTAAAGGAAGGGCGCGATGACCTCACATTTGCAACATATAGGAATTTTGATGGACGTCTCCACTGGTGAGGGGCGGGAAATGGTGCGTGGGGCGGCGGATTATGCACGGCAACGGGCGAATTGGGAAATCGTATTTCCCTGTTTTGAGAGTGAGGGACTGGATCCGGTGAATATTCCCTATTGGTGTGATGGCCTGCTGCTCCGTCCCCTGAAACCGGCGGATCAGGAGGCCTGTCTCCGTTTTAAAGGTCCGAAATTCGGTCTGGTGTGGCGGGGGATTGGAAATCGGGGGGTACCCTTTCTGACCACGCAAGGAAAAGAGGTGGCCCATATGGCGTTTCAACATTTGCGGGAAAACGGGATCGGGCGGATGGGGGTGGTGGGATTCAAAAATTCCGGGTTTTCACATATCCGGAGTTCAGCTTTTCAAAATTGTGTGG
>CAKZLZ010000158.1 GCA_937127435.1 uncultured Verrucomicrobiota bacterium
CGTTAGACATGTCTTCCCGTAAAAATAAAAAAAACAATGGACAATATGAACAGAATTTGCGATCTTCGTACATAGATTCGCCAGATGCGTGTGCATCCACACAAGAGCAAATCCTTACATCCTTAAAAAAAGACAAGCGCAGCGCGGGGCAGATATTTGAATCGCTCCGGCAAGAACTCATAAAATTTTCCGATGGGAAACTTGATGACGAGGAGGCAACAAACGCCGTCTTTGCCAACGCCGACGTCGTGGTCAAAGAAGAGATCATCTACCCCAGGGTTCACCCGGCCCCGATGGAAACCTGCGGCTGCGTCGCGGACGTCGAGCGGGTCTCCGGCCAGCTCACGCTGTGGTCAACCACCCAGGCCCCCCACGCCCACCGCACCGTGTACGCGCTGGTCGCCGGCTTGCCTGAACACAAGATCCGGGTCATCGCTCCGGACATCGGTGGCGGTGTCGGCAATAAGGTGCCGATCTACCCCGGCTACGTCTGCGCCATCGTTGCCTCCCTCGTGATCGGCAAGCCGGTCAAGTGGATGGAAGACCGGACCGAGAACTTGGTCTCCACTGGCTTCGCTCGTGACTACGTCATGGAAGGCGAGATCGCCGCAACCAAGGAAGGCAAGATCCTCGCCGTTCGCACAAACGTCATCGCCGACCATGGTGCATTCAACGGTGTTGCCGCTCCGGTCAAGTACCCGGCTGGTTTCTTCGGCGTCTTCACCGGGTCCTACGACCTTGAAGCTGCGCACTGCAAGATGACCGCTGTGTACACGAACAAGGCGCCCGGCGGTGTTGCCTACGCCTTTGGCGGCGGTACCGGCGGTATCGGTTACGGTGCCCGCCAGATTTCCGGCGGTGCCCACGGTGGCGTCTTTCATGCCGCCCAGGGCGTCGTCCGCATTCAGAGTGACCACGCCTTTGGCAGATTTAAGTACGCCGCCCGCGAAACCGGTTACAGTTTTGCCTGCGCCTTTGACTGCGGCTACCCCGGTATCGGCCACTGCTTTCCCGGCTTCAAGACTTCCTTTGGCAGCGTTGGCTCCGAGTTTGGTGACGCGGCCAAACTGGTTGCCGAGGATGTCGGCAAACAGGGTGGTGAAGGGGAGGACCGGTTCGGCAAATGTGCCGCTTAATTTGTCGTCGAGTTTGGTGTCGCGGTTGGTGGTAAGTTCAAAGTTTCCAGTGATGTTTTGTTCACTGTGATCTTTCCCGTCGCCAAGTTCAAAGAAGAGCAGGAAGTCGAAGGCGCTGCCACCAAATGCGGTTTTGGCCGCCATGGGGGAAGGTTGCAGGAAGGGGTCGACCACGCCTAAATCAAATCCGATGATGGCCAGCGCCAGTTGCATGGGCGGGTTGCGGTCGGGATTGGAAGGGGAAATCGGAGCGATTTTCGCAATGAGTTTAACTTTGGCCTCTTCACGGCCTTCAGGAATGATGAAATCTGCAGTAATCAATCCGGGACCCTTGCCGGAATCGTAATCGATTTGGATATTTTCAAGTTTCAGGCTGAGGTCCTGAACTTTGATATTCCATTCTTTGGCCAGGTCCTGAAATTGGACATTGATTTGTTCGAGGAGGATCTCATTGATCCAGATGGGCATGGGCTCCGCGGCTTCTGCGGTTTCCTCTTCCGGTTCTTCAATTTCCGGTTCTTCGCTGGGGGGCGGACCCAATTTACTGATGTTCATGACCTGATTGGTGTCACTGATCAGGTTCAGGCTGAGTCCCTGAAGATGAAGTTTACTGAGTTCCAGAGGATTGCGGCCGATGGCTTTGACCGGCGGAACCCGCAGTATGAGTTTTTCCAGTTTGAGCAGCTCATCCCCTTCGAAGCCTTCGGGTTGGGCAATGGTGAGGTTACTCAGTCCCACCCGTCCCAATAGCAGACTCAAATTTAGTCCGCCCAGTTCCGCTTCGGTCTGTAATTGTTTGGGGAGTTGTTTGTTGGCAATATTTTTTGCGACCCCGGAGAGGGTGAAGTTGATAACAATGGCGAGAACCACCAGAACCAGCAGGGTGATTTTCAGGCAACCTAATTTCTTTTTCGGTGGCTTTTCGGCGGAATCTTTGGGCAAATTTGACATATGATAACCTTGTTTGACTAAAACGAATAAGAATCTACGATCCGATCGGGGATTTTCAAAAAAGAAAACTTACAGAACCGGAGAGGAAGCGATGATGGCGGCGGCTGTTTCCGCGCGGGCCTGGCGTTCCAGGGTGTTGGTGTTGGCGTGGGATTCCATTTGCAGGAGGCCTACGTATTCCACATCGGAGCGTTGTTGTACCTCCGGGGCACAGTCGGGAGGCTCGCCGAGATCTATGACCAACTTGGTGACCGGGGTCTCTTTTAAGTGGTGGTTGTAGATCAAAGGATGGGGGGCTGCGGTGGCGGATACAATAACATCCGCGCCGTTCAACATGGGGATCAGTTCGTCCAGACCGGAAGAAAATCCACCAATTTCCATGGCCAGGCGCATGGCGTTTTCAGGGCAGCGTGAGCTTACCCGGACCGGCATGGAGGTACGTTTCCCTAAATAACGGGCCACCCCTTTGGCGATGGAGCCGGACCCGACAATGGTGACGGGCGCGGTTTCGGGAACAGATTCGATAATCCGGCGGGCGGTGAGGGCCGCCAAGCCGGTTAAATTTTGGTCGATGCCGCTTTCCCGACGGGCTTTGCGGGCCAGGGCAATGGCTTTTTGGAATATACGGTCCAGGCGCGCATCTGCCTTGCCGAATTTTTGATGAAAGTCTTTGTAGGCCTGACGCACTTGGCCCAGGATTTCAAGCTCCCCGATAATCCGGCTTTCAAGCCCGGCGGCAATACGGGCGAAATAACGAATAGCAGCTTCTTCTTCAAGGCATTGAATTTCAATATGTTCCGGTAAACCTTCCGGACGTTGCCACCCGTAGGTTTCCAGGCGTTGACAGGTATTCAGGATCAACATGGGCTGTCCGCCATTTGACTGCAGGCGATGGGCCCAGCGCTCACGCGTGCGGGGTTCAGGGATGTCTATCGTACAGGCTATCAGGTGAGCGTCCATTGGTCGGGTAATTTACAAAACCTTTAGGTTCTTGCAAGTCCGAAAGGGTGTAAAATCGATTTTTGCATTTTTGAAAAATTTCCACCCGGAAGCGGTTTTTCCGGGGAAAAAGGTCCCGGATGTAATGTTGGCGTAAAGAGTTGACGATGAATTCACGCTTAAATTCTTGGCATCTTATATGCTTACTTAGGCTTACAATGAAAAAAGCATTTCAAAAAAATGAAATTGGGCCCGGTGCCGTATCGGGTTTCACTTTGGTTGAATCCATGGTTGCGCTGGTTTTGTTCGGTTTTTTGGCATTGGGGATTTCACATATCACGATGTTGGCATTTAAGCTTTCTTATCACAATGTGTACAAGACTTCTGCCTATTCTGTGATGCAGGGGTACATTGAACAGATCAAGAGTCTGGATAGTGAAAGTTTGGCCCGGGCGGCAACGTCCACCATTTCCAACCCTCCGCAAGCGAATGAAGTGTTACAGGCCCGGAGTATTTCGCTGTTTTCCGCGACCACGAGTATTGATCAGATTGATGATTGGCTGGTTCCGAACACACTCAATGCCGCTTCTTTGTCCGATACCATGGATGTGGTGAATTACAAACAAGTGGTGATTGATGTGGATGGGGAGACGGGGGAGCGTCAAATGATGGATTTATGGGTGGATGTGGAAATTCATCCGCTGACCGATACTCCGGGGGATGTGTATTTGATTGATGTGCAGTTTATTTACGCCCTACCGCTTTTAAAGGGGAGCGAAGAAGTCACGAAAACCGTTTACTACCGTCATGATACCCGGGATTACCGGACAAAATCAGCAAAGATGAGGCTGCGGTCACATAAGAATGAAGGCCGATTGCAGTTGGTGACCTCCCTTTTGAATTTTGAAACCTTATAACTCCACACAATTATATGAAACCTGAAAATCATCCCCGCCGTTCCCAATCAGGTTTTACCCTGGTTGAGATGTTAATGTCCATGGGCATTATGTTCTCGGTTTTTGCCATGTCGATTGGGTTTCTGATCGAAAGTGGCCGGATCAATTTTGTGAGTGCGGAAAAAAATGACATTAACCGTGAAGTCCGAAAGATCGTGACCCACATGGCAACCGAGGCCAAGCAGTCCAATTTGTTTCTCATTTATAAATCTGCAGCTCTAAGCGACAGGGATTTAAGTACAGACCGCATTCGTCCGAATGAATCAGGAGATTGTTTACTTTTGGTATATAAAACCGGCTATGCTGAAATGATCGGTCTGGGAGTGGACCCTTTGCACGACCCCCGTCCGGTCAGCAAGCTGGTTCTGTATTACCGTTCGGTTACGCATGTGGAGGGCGGGCAGGAAAGGGGGCCGGTGAGACGATGGGTAAAAGACCTCTCTGCCCATCCGGAGACGGACACGGATAAAATTCATAATATTGAACAAATGATTCCCGCTTTAAGTGTGTTGGAGAGCGAAAGTGCAGAAGTAGTGGAGTTGTCTGAAGGTTTGGCCAACGGCCGCCTGTTTTACAACTTTCAAAACCGGACGGTTATGATTAACGGAAAAATCATTCATGGGAATCAGGCCAAATGGGTGACGGATACCTATAATTTTTCTATCTCACCCCGAGGATAAATCGCATGAAAGGTAAAATGAATCTCAAGAACATTCCCACGGACGGTAAAGACGGCAGTTCGTTGATGACGGTGTTGGTCCTTTTGGGTATCATTTCGATCGTTTCCGCGTCGCTGCTGAGTCTGGGGGTGCAGGAGGCCGATTTTAATGGTCGGCGCAGTGCGGATATTCAAGCCAAACATGTGGTGGAATCCGCCATTGAACTGGCAATGGCGCGGTTGGAGGCAACCTTTAAGGAATCGCAAACCATTACCGCGATTTCGCCCAATATTACACTTTCCGCCCAGGAGCAGGCTGTGTTGCTCAATGACAGCAAATATGTGACGGCGGTCCGGATCGTTTCTGTGACCAATCAGCTGTTGCGCCAACGGATTTATGTGGACGAAGACGATCCGGATACCCTGTTGGATCCCCACCGGGGGGCCTTCGTCAATGTCAGCGAATGGGATGTAGAAGCGGAGGTGACCCTGAATTATCGTCAGGACAGCCGCACCATCCGGGCGGTTCAAAGTTTTCAGGTTCGTGAATCTCCCTTTTTCACCCATGCGATTTTCTATAATATGGATTTGGAGTTTCACCCGGGGCCGCGCATGGTCATCAATGGACCGGTACATACCAACGGCACCGTATGGTTGTTGGGCACCCAGAACAACGGATTGTTTTTCCTGGATAAAGTATCGGCGACCAAAGCCATCCGGGTGGGAACCATGACCGATGCGGTGGGACCGGATGGCGAAGTGTTTCAGGATGACTGGTCTGAAATGACCTCTGCCAATGGCAGTCCGGACAACCATAGCAGTAAAGACGGACGAAATGTCTGGTTTAATACCGACGGGATTGTCACTTCCGGGGCGGAATCAAAAACCCTCGACGGGACAAGCTTCGGGAATTTATATGACGGCTATTCCGATTATATGACCAAGGATGCCTATTTTGACAGTTTAAGTGAAGGCAGTGGGAAGTTGTTCGCCAGGACGGGTTTTTCCACCCTGGGTGAATTTTTGGCAAACCGATATAATGGGAATCTGGTAGTGGGCTCTTCAGATGCGCCCATTATCCGTCCTCAGTTTATTCCGAATTATGTAGCCGAAGACGGGTCGGGAAACGGGAGGAATTCCGGCTATTCCTTGATTGAACCATTGATGGCGGGGGCTGACAGTAGCGGAAACAAAAATTCCTATCATAAGGGGGAGGCCGAAAAAGAGAAATACGCTTACAAGGCCGGGCTGACGTTTAAAGTGGTCTATAGTCCGGGAGGTGCCCCGTCGGCAGCAAATGCGGTGCGAATGATTAAAAAGGGGGAAGAGAGATATAAGGAAAGAAGAGGCGAGACCCGGCTGAATGAAGATGCGCTTACCGATTATTATTTGGTGCCGACCAAAACCAAACGGTCCAACGCATTTGATATGGATTCAACCGATACCGCCGCCTCACCGGAGTTTCCGGTGCTGGACGGTGAAGGAAATCCGGTGGTGGACGAGGAGGGCGACCCGGTAACGGAATCGGTGTTGCAGACTACGTCAGATGCGGTGTTCCTGTCTGAGGATTTGGTGGACAAGTTTGCCCGAATCCGAATTTACGAGGAAGAGGATGCCAAACCGGTATCGAACGGGGGCTTGTATGACAAGCGGCGGAATAAAGCATTGGATTTATTGGAAATGGATATTGGCGAATTTAATGATGAGTTGGTGGAAAGTACGGATTCGGACCGTTTCAGTGACGGTTCTAACACCACGTATATGCCTTCGTCTGAATACAATGGGGTGGTGTATGTCGAATTCCCCACCGAGCAAACCCTGCGGCCGGATTATATTACGGTTGCGAAGGATGATTACCGGAATGAAGACGTGGGAAGCCATTCCGAGAGCGTGGGCCTGGGATTAATGCTCTCCAACGCCAAGGAGCTTCCCAATCCTGCTTACAATGCTAGCAAAGCCCCCGGGTTTACCTTGGCAACCAATGGGACGGTTTACCTGAAGGGCAGTTACAATGCTGATGGGGATTCGGGGACCGGCAGTTCTGTGGATGCGGATGGGGAGGGCAGTCATTATAATACCCTGGCGGCCATTGCCGCGGATTCCATTACTTTTTTGAGCGATGCCTTTGATTTTACCAAGGCCAAAAACAGTACCGGGGACCGCCGGGCCGAGTTTACCGAAGTCAATGCAGCTCTTATGTCCGGTATTGTGCCGACCAATAAACCCGGCGTGGATTACAATGGGGATGGTTCTGACGACATGATTTTGAGTGGAGGATCCCACAACTATCCCCGTTTTCTTGAGCATTGGGGAGGCAAAACTTTCCGCTACCGCGGATCCATGGTTGCATTTTATGAAAGTGAAATTGCCACCGAGCCCCAGTTGCAATCCGGTAACAGTTATTACAGTCCTCCCAACCGTGAATATGGATTTTTTGAAGCGTTTTCCACGGGCAGTCAGCCTCCGGGAACCCCGATGGGGCGTACCTTCTTTAAACTGGACTTCAGAATTCTATAAAGCAGGGGTGCACCTCGTCCCTGCATTCACTTGACCTGAAGTCGATTAGGGCATATCTGAAGGGCATGAACGAAACATACCCCCTTTCTTTGCGGACCGCTGTTGAAGCGCTCCGTGCCCGCCTGGCTGAAGACCTTAAAATTCTCTACGTCCGAGATGTCTCTACAGTAACAGATTATTTTGTGCTTGCGACCGGAAGCAGTACCCCCCACCTTCATGCCCTGAGTCAGGAAGTGGACATTGCCCGTAAAGATGCCCGAATCAAAATGACCCGCAAAGGCGGCGGCGCCCAGAGCGGCTGGATGGTTTTAGACTTCGGTGATATCATTGTCCACGTGATGACCCCTGAATTGCGGGAGTTTTATGCGCTTGAGCAGCTTTGGAGCGATGCCAAAACCGTTGATCCCGAGCTTATTCAGATGGATAAAGAATAACTATAATTGATTTATACGTGATGGCGGTTGGCTGGGAGTGTACGATTCCGTTTCCGGCAGGCATCATTCACAATTGTACCTCCGGCGCCGCTGAATAGGTTTTACGTCTTACAAAGTCTAAAAAAGATTGATAGAAGTTTTAATGCATGTAAGTTAGATGTGACGTAATGAAGTTTTATTATAGGGTACTTACATGAATGAACGAAATGGTTTGGCTTCAATGGATGCAAACGGATTGGCCTACATCGAAGCGTTATATGAGGATTATATCAATGATCCTTCTTCGGTAAGTGACGATTGGCGCCAGAGCTTTTTACAACAGGAACAGTCCGAGGAAGGTTCCCCGGTAGTGAATCCCAAGCGGGTGGAAGCGGAATTGACGCAACGCGCACGCTGGTCCAGTTCAACAAAAGCGGTTTCAGCCAGTACCCCTGTAAGCGGATCATCGGATGAATCCTGGATGGCGAAACAAGCGGCCGTCCTCCGTCTGATTCAGGCGTATCGGATTTTGGGACATGTGAAAGCGGATACCGACCCGATCCATTTGCGTCAGATTCCCAATGTGAGCGATTTGGACCCGGCCGCTTACGGCTTATCCGATGTGGATATGGATTTGGTGTTTAACACCGGAAATCTGGTGGCACCCGACTTTCTGAAACTGCGCGATATTTTAGAGCTGCTTCAGAAGACCTATACCGGTTCGGTGGGCATTGAATACATGTTCATTTCGGACTCCGAGCAAAAGAACTGGTTGATCCACCGTGCGGAAAGCAGTCGGGCCCGGGAGGAACTGACGGAGAACGAGCGGAAAACCCTGCTTTCCTCTCTGGTATCTGCGGGTGGTCTGGAACATTATTTACATGTGAAATTTTCCGGAAAAAAACGGTTTTCGCTGGAAGGCGGTGAATCTTTTATTCCGATGGTGCATGAAATCATTCAACGGGCCGGTGCGCAAGGGGTGGATGAAGTGGTCATCGGGATGGCCCATCGGGGTCGTTTGAACTTGCTGACCAATGTGATGGGCAAAGCCCCGAGCATTCTTTTTCAGGAATTTGGCGAACACGTCGCGGGCATGGATGATACCATGACCGGGGATGTGAAATACCATCAGGGTTTCAGTTCGGATGTGCAAACCGAAGGCGGTTTGGTGCATCTGGCGCTGGCTTTTAATCCCTCGCATTTGGAAATTATCAATCCGGTGATTTGTGGATCTTCCCGGGCACGCATGGAACGGGCAGGGGATACCACCTTGCAAAAAGTTTTACCGCTGATGGTGCATGGAGATGCGGCGATTTCCGGTCAAGGCGTGGTGTACGAATCCGCACAGATGTCTCAGACCCGTGGCTATGGTGTGGGGGGGACGATTCATGTGGTGATTAACAATCAGGTAGGGTTTACCACCAGTCATCCCCGCGATTCCAGATCCTCCCTTTATTGTACGGATGTGGGCAAGGTCACGGAATGTCCTATTTTCCATGTCAACGGAGACGATCCGGAAGCCGTGGTCTGGGCGGTCCGCACGGCGGTGGACTTCCGGATGAAGTTCAATAAAGACGTCTTTATCGATTTGCTTTGTTTCCGGAAACACGGTCACAATGAAGGGGATGAACCCTCTGTTACCCAGCCGGCGATGTACCGCATTATCCGTAAACATCCGGGTACGCCCGAAGTGTATGCCCGCAAGTTGATGGACGAAGGGGTGATCGAAGAAGCGGAGTTTGATCAGCTCAAACAAAACTACCGGGATGCTTTGGATGAAGGTTCCCAGGTCGCCCCGCATGTGGTTCCCCGAAACCTCCACACCAAATATTATACGGCTTGGCAACCGTACCTCAATGGACACTGGGACGATGAAACCGAGACCGCGGTTTCCGTACGGAAGCTGAAACGTCTGGGGCAGGAGGCCTGTCGCTTGCCGATTGATTTTTCTCTGCACCCCGCGGTTCGTAAACTGATGGATGACCGCCTGGAGATGATCCGGGGGGAGATTCCATTGGACTGGGGCTGTGCGGAAACCCTGGCGTATACCACGCTCATTGAAAATGGATTCCGGGTACGCATTAGTGGTCAGGACAGTGGCCGTGGAACTTTTTTCCATCGTCATGCGGTAATGCATGACTATTTGACGGGAAACCGTTACGTTCCCCTCCAACATTTCGCGCAAAGCCGGGGGAGTCACTTCCGGGTGATTGATTCTATTTTGTCTGAAGAGGCAGTGCTCGGCTTTGAATACGGCTATAGTATGACAGATCCCGGAACCCTCACCATTTGGGAAGCGCAATACGGAGATTTCGTAAACGGTGCACAGGTGCTGATCGACCAGTTTATCAGTTCCTCCCAACAAAAATGGAATTTGTTTTCCGGCCTGGTGATGATGCTTCCCCATGGATGGGAAGGGCAGGGACCCGAGCATTCCTCGGCCCGGTTGGAAAGGTTTTTGCAGTTGTGTGCACAAGAAAATCTTCAGGTGGTGGTGCCGTCTACTGCCGCCCAAATGTTTCATGTACTCCGCCGGCAATTGTTGCGGAAACATCGGACGCCATTGATTATTATGAGTCCCAAAAGTATGCTGCGCCGGAAAGATTCCTTTTCCTCATTGCAGGATCTTTCCAAAGGGGAATTCCAATGTCTGATTCCTGAAACCAGCAAGAAGATCAAAAAGGATGAAGTCGAACGGGTGGTGCTCTGTAGTGGCAAAGTCTATTATGAACTGTTGGCGAAACGGGATGAACTCAAATTGAAAAACGTGGTGTTGTTGCGCTTGGAACAACTTTATCCTTTTGATCATGAAGCGGTTTGCCGTGAATTGAATCGTTATGACAATGCCGCCACTATGGTTTGGTGTCAGGAGGAACCCTTGAATCAGGGTGCCTGGTATCAGATCCGCCACCGTCTCCAACAATGTCTGCGTGAAGGTCAGGAACTGGAGTTTGCAGGTCGGGTGGCCTGCTCCGCGCCTGCCGGCGGCAGTCCTTTACGTCACAATCAACGTGAACAAATGTTGATTCATGCCGCGCTGGGTCTTGAAGCTCCGGACCTAAGCTAATTCAACTTTTTTATAACCTTTTAAATTTTTCACAGCCTACCCCCAGTCCCTTATGAGTATTTCTATTAAAACCCCCGAACTTCCTGAATCCGTAGACGAAGCCACTTTGCTGACATGGCATGCGGATCCCGGTTCTGCCGTGAAGCGGGATGACAAGATTGCCGATGTTGAAACGGATAAAATTGTATTGGAAGTTTTTGCTCCTGCAAATGGCGTCTTGAATACCAAAGTCGCCGAAGGGGATATTCTCAAGCGTGGCGATTTGATTGCGGAACTGGATGAAAGCGGTACGGCTTCCGCGCCTGCACCTGCCGCAACGCCGGCGTCGGATGACACACCGGCTCCGGCTGAAAAAAGTCCGGCCAAAGCTGTGGAACGCGTAGAAGATGTGGAAGAGGTTGCCGTGTCGGGCGAAGAACTGAAAGGACTCAGCCCTTCCGTTCGGAAACTCATGCAGGAAAACAATATTCATCCCCGGAACTTGGAAGGTTCCGGAAAAGGGGGGCGGGTCACCCGTCAGGATGTACAACGTTATTTGGATGTGACGCCGGTCGCGAAAAAGAATTTGGGTCTGGGAAGTCCGGAAAGAGTTTTGGATATGTCAGTGGCCAAACAGTCTGCAGGCGGGCAAAGCAAAAAGGAAGATCCTTCTTATGTGCGCCGGGTGCAAATGACGCAGTTGCGCTCACGGGTGGCCACCCGTTTAAAAGAAGTTCAGAATACCGCCGCATTGCTGACGACTTTTAATGAAGTCAACATGAAGCCGGTGATGGATATTCGGGCGAAATACAAAGACCGGTTTCTGGCGGACTACGGGGTCAAACTCGGATTTATGTCCTTCTTTGTGAAGGCCAGTGTGGAAGCGCTGAAAAAATTCCCCATCGTCAATGCGCAGCTGGACGGACGGGATATCCTGTATCAGGAGGAGTACCATATCGGTGTAGCGGTGGATTCCCCGCGTGGATTGGTGGTGCCGGTATTGCGCAATGCTGAAGATATGAGTTTTGCGGATGTGGAGAGCGAAATCCGCGTCCTTGCCGGCAAAGCCAAAGATGCAAAGTTGGCGTATGAAGATTTAATCGGTGGTACTTTTACCATCACCAATGGCGGGGTGTTTGGCTCAATGCTTTCGACTCCGATCTTAAATGCGCCCCAAAGTGCGATTCTGGGAATGCACACGATTCAGGAACGTGCCTGGGTTGAAAACGGTGAATTGGTGGTACGTCCCGTCATGTACCTGGCGTTAACCTATGATCACCGTCTGATCGATGGCCGCGATGCGGTACAGTTCCTGGTGAGCATCAAAGAATCTCTCGAAGATCCTGCACAGTTGATGTTGCAACTCTAACGGGTAGCCCCGTTAGAGTTCAGCACTTGATACTGGATTTTATTTATTTGCGGCCTCTTCAAAACGCCAAGTAGGACCTTCTTCGACAACTTCAGCAAAAAGCTTTGTCATTTGTGCTTTCATGGTTTCGAAACGTTCGGGTTCTATCTCAGCAAGTTTTTTGGTCTGACTCATATCCTCACGGATATTAAAGAGTTCGAACTTTATGAATTTTGCGGTCTTTATGTACTCCATGGTATCAGGATTAAAAACGGGCCGTATTCGTTGTCCCTCTTGGTTTTCAAATTTATTTAAATATCCTACCAAAGACCAATCTCCGTCACGCATTGATACAGCTGGCGTACTCCCTGCCTGAAACCAAAATAAAGGGGTTTCTCGGTTTATTTCGGTTCCTCCTTTCAGGACTTCCATGATGTTAACGCCATCAATTGCACGGTCTTCAGGTATTTTGGCACCTGTGATTGCGCAGAGAGTTGGTAACATATCTATGGCACTTACGGGAACTTTACTGACGGAATTACTTTGGATGACACCCGGCCACCGAATAACTGCGGGAGAGCGGATTCCTCCGTCCCATACATTGCCTTTGTAGCCCCTAAGAGGTAGGTTCGTTCCTGCCCAGTAGCTCATATTTTTTCGACTTCCGTTGTCTGAATAAAAAATTACGATGGTATCATCCGAAAGTCCTGCTTCATCTAAATAAGCGAGAATCCTTCCCATGGAGTTATCCATATTCATGAGTGCTCCGTAATAGGTTCGAACATGCAACTCCTTTTTCTTATCATCGTTGGTATATGCGGTAAATTGACTAACCATTTCTTCGGGTGCGGCTACAGTCTCATGGGGTTCGTTGTAGGCGACATAGAGCAAGAAAGGTTGAGATTTGTCTTCTCTATTTTGCAACCAGGAGATTCCTTCATCTGCAACCAGTTGACATGCATAACCCTCCTGAGGTCCGACCATATCGCCATTTCTTGAAAAGTTATGTGGGTTGTGGTGTGTCTTGAGCGCATTATTGGTGGTGCCAAAGGTATAATCAAATCCAAAGTCAGAAGGTTGGGGTTGATCCTCTTTTCCACCCCAATTTCGATCTCCTTTTCTTCGCCAAAGGTGGCTGAGATGCCATTTACCTACATGGCAAGTCGCGTAGCCTTGTTGTTTGAGTAACTGGGGGAAAGTGATCTCACTTTTCGGTAACCAAACTGTTTGTTCCGATTCGGGAATAAAGGTGTAAATACCTGTACGTGCAGGTATCCTACCAGTCATTAACCCTGCTCGGGAAGGGGAACAAATGGAGGCCGCAGCATAGAAGTCCGTAAATTTCATTCCTTGCTCTGCCAGCGAATCAATAACGGGTGTTTTACCATATTTACTGCCATAACTAGAAAAATCGCCGTATCCGGCATCATCCGCAAGAAATATGACAATGTTGGGTTTTTTAGGTTCTTCTTCCATGGCATTTACCCTCGAAATCAAACCGGTAACCAAAAAAATGTTAAATAATAATTTTAATAGAAAATGAATGCTCACGTAAACCTCCTGGGGTTAAATATATGTTTTCTAATCAGAATGAATTTACTATGTTATCGGTAACATTGTGTAAAGATTTAATATTTGAAAGGGGGACTTTGTTATTTATGTCGAAGGACCTGAAGGGGGAACAGCGGTAGATTCCCGTAAAATGAGGGATACATTTAATACCGTTTGTCCTGTAGGAAGAATATCTGTATCGATAGATTTAAATAATTTTTGGGCGCTTAGTTTTCCCATTTCAAATGCCGGTTGGTGAACCGTGGTAAGAGGTGGAGAGTACTGGGAGGCATCATCCAAATCATCAAATCCCACTACCGAAACATCATGTGGGACCCGCAAGGAGAGTTCGCGGGCACTTTCGATGACTCCAAATGCCATGCTGTCGTTTGCTGCGATAATTGCGGTGGGGCGTGTATGGCCCGTAAGAAGTGCTTTTCCCGCTTCTCTCCCGCTAGACATTTGAAATGTACCCGGTTGAAGATAATGCGGTGGTGTAATTAATTTCCGGGTCCGGCAGAAGTTGAGATATTGTTCCCGTCTGCTTTTTGCTACTTTCAAATTTTTGGGGCCTTCGACAAAAGCTATTCTGCGGTGTCCGAGCGTATAGAGGTGTTCACAAAGCAATTCGACACCGCCTGTATTATCACAGGATACAGAGCAAATCTCTGAGGAGAGAGGTTTCTCTCCAATAATGACCAATGGAATACCTGCGGATTTTAAAGATTCTATAAAGGAATCATTCATATGAGCACCGAGCACTAGAAGGCCATCGAAGCGACATTGACGATAAAGTTGAGTTAACTTTTCTCCATCTTGGAAAGATTCCAATTTTGTATCAAACAGAACGAAATCCAAATCGAACCTCTTGCGTGCTTTCGAGAAACCACGAAAACATTCTCCGAAGTAACAGGTTCCTAGTAACCCCTCAAATGGTGTTGCGACTCCGACAAATCCCGAACGCCCTTTGGTCAAATTTTTTGCAAGGGTATTGACCTCATAGTTGAGTTTTTTAGCGGCAGCAAGCACGCGTGCTTTGGTAGCGGGTTTGACTTTATCTCCCCCTGCCAACACTCTGGATACCGTCATTTTAGTTATGCCACATTCGCGGGCAATATCTGTCATCGTAGCCCGAATGGCTGGGGATTGATCTATAGGTTTCATTTGCAGAACTGAGTAGCCTCGATGAGGGAGGGGGGGGTAGTGAAAAAGTATGTTTACTGGGTTACGTATATAGTTATAGTTGTTTCGCTTTTATACAAGAAGTTCGCCAAATTGAAACCAGTCCAAATGGATACTTCCCTGTGTAAGCACGACTTTTAATTCATGTCGACCCTCAGGAATTTCTACTTCGTCTGAAAGAAGTTTTTCGTTCCAGCTCATTTCGACATCGACGTCTTTGGCTAATAAAACCACATCATCCAACCAAAATTCCAATGCAGAACAACTTTCCCGTCCACACAGACGGGCTGAAAAGGGAAGTTTGGCATCTTCAAGGGCATTCACTTCGTATTTGACCCAATCCCCTGCCTGTAGGGTGAGGCTTACGGCATGTTCTTCACGTTGATGTAAGCAGCCAGCATGAATATACTCGGGAAGTTCAGTGTCTCTCGGAACGATGAACTTCAGGTTTGCACCTTCTTCGCGTCGAAGGTTGAGGCTGGTGACCACATGGTCTGTAAAGTAGTAGGATCGACCCACACCCTTGAGACCGTAGGCTTCCGCGGGAATTCGAAAGGGGACTCTTCTCATCATTGCTTGGACGACTCTCGACTGGTAGTCGCAGTTTTCGAATAAAATATTTTCTAAATATTCGTTTAGAATGGATTCGGCTTCTGGGGCTTTCAATTCAAATTCTCCTTTGCAACAGGCAATAAATTTATCCCAGTTCCCTGGCATCCCAACGGAGCAAGGAGAATTAAGCGCCTGCATTTTTTTCCATGGCCAAAAACACCACGAGATATTGTAATCTTCCAGCATTTGAAAGGAGGCCACAAACCAATCGAGTGTATTCTCACCACTTTCTCCCATCCATAAGGGAACATTAAGGGTTTCCCGGATATTTAAAAAGTCGCGTACATATCGATAATCCGTTGGACACCAATATTTATGAAACTCGATGACCATATTTTCGTCCAGTTTCTCCGTAAATATTCTGAAATCCGTTCCCCAATGCGAACATTCCAGAATCACAATATGACGCGTGTCCACTTTACGGATTTCTTTGATGATTTGCCGATAGACATCCAATAATTGGGGTGTATATTTTTGGTGCTCACGCGGAAGCGGTTCATTCAGTAGGTCATAACCTGCCACTACGGCGCGATTGCGATAACGTTGAGCCATTCCTTTCCAGAAAAGAAGGGTTTGTTCCACATTTGAAGAATCAGTGAGCAAGCTAGGGCTACCCTCCGAATCATCGATATGGGTACCCGTTTGACCGCCAGGGGCCGCATGGAGATCCAAAATTACGTAGATACCATGCGCTTCGCAGTAGTCTAGTAGTGCATCAATCCTTTGCATCATGGGTTCAATCCATGTGCCGTCTTCTGACAGAAACAGTCGATGGTTCAGAGGTAATCTTACAGAGTTGTACCCCTCCATCGCTATGCGTTGGATGTCAGCTTCCTGAATATACCGATCATAATAGCTTTCCCAGAAATGTGCTGATTTTTCAGCTCCGAGAATGGAAGTAAACTTTTCTTCCATTTTACGGTGTGAAGATAACTCATGCGGAAATTTCCACATATATCCTTCCGGTAAAAACCAATTTCCTAAATTCACTCCCCTGAGCAAGATTTCCTCCCCATATTTATTTTCGATGCGGGTACCTTGGGCATGCAAAAAAGAAAGGGTAGAATTTTGATTTTGGGAACACATATTAAAGTTATTTTATGATTATTGATTTTAAATATATATTTATTTCGTGAGTTCAGCCCAATCGTGTCGTTGCCAGACTCGGACATAATCAACCCCATACACATCGGGGAGTTTTGAAAGATCAACGTCTTTGGTTGCCCAGCCACCTATTTGGGTATTTAATTTGATATAAGCGGGCACACGGGAGACCCGATCATTTTCGTACGCAACCACTTTTTTTCCATCGATGTACCACGTAAGCTTACCCGGTTCCCAGAGAACACCAAAGGTATGCCAGCCATCGGGAGTCGGACCGAAATAAATACGATTGTTCGACCAGGATTTATGATCATCACCATAACCATCCCAATGTAGCGCAACATTGTTACGTCCGGGTCCCCATTCAGTGAGATGTTCGATAATGTCGATTTCCATCCCTTGATTTCCGGTATCACGACGTTGCCAAATGTTTAGCCCCGATTCTGCCCCGCGATCAGGCATTAACCAAAATGCAGGCCAAAGACCTCTGGCGGTTGGGAACTTTACGCGGGCTTCAAAATACCCATAGCGTTGTGCCCACTTGTCGTAACTTTGTATCAGGCCCGAACTGAATTCACGCGTTTTGAGTGAAGGGTTATTGTTCTCATGTCCCTTTCTCTTTTCAGAAATTAGTTTCAACTTCCCATCTTCCACTAAAACGTTTTCTGGGGTATAGCGTTGAAGTTGACCCGGTTGTGGTCCGTCCCAAGGGAACCGTGGCGTCCAGATAGATGTGTTGAGGGTATCCCCATCGAAGTTTTCATTTAAAGTTTGAACCCAGTTACCGGGAATGGGCGGGCGTTTTCCTAACCACTCTGGCGGGGTAACGGATATGCTCCTGTCCCTCGGGGTCGTCAGGGCGGATGTCTCTACGATATCTTTAGGACTTCCCCAGGCTTTAAGATTGCTGACAAGAAGGTTGATATCTTCTTTTGGCCGAATCATAAAAAGTTGGATACCGGTAATTTGGGCGGAATTTACTTTAAAGCCCGGTTGGCCGAAATCTTGTCCGAACATTAACTTTAAGACTTTTGATTCGCCACCGCCAATGCGTACCCGTTGTGTGTTCCAAGGAGACTGCTTGTGAGAACCAGGATTGTCCACTCGTATATAGGCTGTGATATCATGGTCTTGGCCGTTATATATATCGAGCTCAACTCCTGCGAAGGCACTTAAGTCCCAGCCTCCTTCCGGCAAGGGAAAAACAACATTCGGATAGTGGGCACCTGCTTGAAATGTCACCTGAAGCTGTTCTTTTTCAATTTTCCCATGGGTGTCGTTAAATTTCAGTTTCGATGTCATTTTCGCATCATCGAAATCGAGTAGGGTGCCGTTGATGGGGGGAGAATAGATAGACTTGGAAATCTCAGTATCTGAAAAGGTTTTCGTTGCACCCGTGGTAAGAAGTAGGGCTAATAGCAAAGATGCTCTAATTTTCGGAAGGGTTTTCATAATCTGGAAGGGTAGGGGCTGGGGTAAAGTAAGAGTGAATGATGACCAATATTTTCGATGGAGATACCGGGAAAGTCAGGAAGTTCCTTCTCCGGGCGTATGGTATGAAAGATCCAACTTTTTCCATTTTGAAGAAGTCGAATTGATTCAGGTACCGAGGCATTGATGAAAACCAAATCGGGTAACCCGGTGTCTGAAGGGTAATCTTCCGCCTTAAAATATTTTGGGAAACCCAGCATATTTACCACTACGTCCGCATCTGATTTGTGTCTCTCCAGAAAACTCATGAAGTCTTTACTTGGTATGGCGGACCCGTACTGCTGATATTGAAAGCTATATGAGGAGTGCTCCTCTTTTTTTGAATCCCCATTTTTCTGTAATTTAAAATCAGACCCTGGGATTATTTCTGCCGTCTGGACTTTGGATTTTAAGACTTTGGAAATTCCCCGAACCAATGCTTCCTCAGAAGGTTTTAATGGTGCATATTTTAATCCGGGTCGGGTCATAATGATTACCCGTATATTTTGCTGGCGCTGCATGAGAACTTCCCCCACAGCTTCCCCCACACCTTTCCCTTCATCTGTGAAAAACTTTTCACTAGGGCTTGGGCCGCATCCCGTCATGGTAATAAGGTATAGAAACCCAATAGAAGTGATGAGAAAGGCTCGTTTTTTAACTGATTTTTTCATGGAAGACATCCTGTCAATTTAGGGCTCAAATCCGCAAGCGATTAGGGCTTCATCAACTGCCATGACCTGAGCACGTCCATCAAAGAATACTGCGGGTACTTTTCCGTCTTTTCCATGTCGATCATAGGGGAAACGAGTGGGAATTCGGTAGACAAGATCTCTTTGAAAAGTCCAATGATCAAAATCAATAAAACTGACGGTGCCTGCCGGGTCTCTGATTTCTCCGAATCTATAATTTTTCCCTACCGAATTTTCCACAATTCGATTAGGTGTTCCATCCCCAAATTTTCTGCTGGGTGTATAATTTATTCCAAAGCCATAAGACCAGTTCCCGTCATCCACTTTGGGGCAATGGAGGGGTTTTTCCCCCATGTAGGGTCTGATCAAGTGGAACCAATTTTTATTTATACCCTGTGAGGGGATTTGAATTTTTTGGGGCAGGGTATGACCATCATGTTCTACGGAATAGACCATGCTCAGTTGATAAAAGTTTCTTAGTACATTCATGCATTGGGTTTTTCCTGCTTTTTCATATACTGTACTTACAACCGGTACCATAAGGCTTGCCAACAGTGCGATAATGGACACTACCACCAACATTTCAATCAGGGTAAATGCTTCCTGCATTGACCGTAAATCAGATTGGGAATTATACATAATGAATCCGTGGTATTGGGGGATATAATGAGTGAAATTTAGACACAAGGAGTCTTTATACGACCTCGTGATTGCTACTACATGAGTCTTAAGGTTCTTTTTAAATTACAGTCCTAAGAAAAAGTTCTTTTTGAATCTAATGAACTTTCTTAAGGTCTAAATAACCCGGCCTTTGGCAGATGCCCCTCTGATTTGAGATTCAAGACCGGGTCACTTCATCATTTATTTCCGTCTATTCCGGACGCAGGGAAATGCAGCGAGAATTCCTGCGCATAACAACAGGAAGGTGGAGGGTTCAGGTATAACCACAAATTCGATGCTATCGCCATCTACACTGAAACTACCGCTGAGGCCATCGGTCAATCCGGTATAGCTGAGGTCACCGGAAGTGAGGCCGGTACTTGAAAAAGTTGCCAGCGTGTAGGTCGTATCTGCTGCACCGGTACCGAGGAAGTTAAAGGTGAAATCACCGGCGGTTCCCTTTGTCAATGCGCCACTAAGTGCTAGCAGATCAGATGAACTATCTAGGTTACTCAGTTCAAACTGCATTTCGCCACCTCCGTTCCAAGTCACATCTGTCCCACTAAATGTACCGATACTATTTCCGGGGGCAAGAGCACCGCCATCATTCAAGATCACGGATCCGCCCATGTCTCCACTTCCACCCAAGGTCGCGGAGTTGTTTACAATTGTTTCCCCGAGATAGGCTGACTGATCACCGTTAAGGACCAGCTTGCCTCCATTTATCGTTAGATCTGAGGTTAAGTTTGAAGTGATATCCCCATTGAATACCAAATTACCCGCGCCTGATTTAGTGAGCGTACGTGCTCCTCCCCCCCAACTGTTGTTAAAGGTTACGGTCGTATCATTATTTACCGTAATCTCGGTGTCCGATCCAATAATCACATTATTCGTATCCGTGAAGGTTAAGTCGCCGAGACCTGAGCTTGCTCCCTGATCGGCACCCAATATGATCCCCCCCTTGATTTTCAACGCATTATTAAATGTTCTGGCGCTGTTATCGTTTGTCATTGTTTGACCTCCCCGCATTTCGAAAGTACCGGAGCCAATCCCGTTGTTGGTGCCGGTTCCTACCATCAGCGTCCCATCGAGCTTTAAAAAATTGTTGCTGGCAGTATTATTTCCCAATAAGCTTAGAACACTACTGCCGTTGCCTTGTACAATTTGTCCTCCAGTACCGCTAATATTGTCACTAAGTGAAATAGTAACATTACTGTTTATCCATAGTTCTCCCCCCCCCATCACGATATCTCCATTTAACGCTGTAGGTGTAAAAAGTTGGAGTCTGCCGGCGTTAATCGTAGTAGTGCCTGTGTAGGTGTTCGCTCCTCGCATTTCGAGAGTTCCTGTCCCTTCTTTTACCAGGCCGTCATTTCCGGCCACTATGCCGTTTAATCGTGCACTTGTATGGGTAGTGATGGTCGGGGTACCGGAGGTGGTATCCAAAGTAAGTGTGCTTCCGCCTACAAAATATTGACTCGTACCTGAAGTATCATCAAAAATTATATTTCCGATGGTCAAAGGATTCGTCACCGTAATCGTTCTATGGGCGGTGAGATCGATGGTGCTAAAGTCAGCGGTAAAGTCCGCACCTTCCGCTACAGTACCACTTAGCCAAGGTGCGGTTTCTCCACTTTCCCAGTTTCCATTGGCATCACTGTTCCATGTGCCGTCCGCGGCATGAACAGAGGTGGCGAGGAGTGTGCCCGCAGCGAGTCCTATTCCTATAGGCTTGGTAAGAATAGTGGTAATGCTTCTTTTTTGTTTGGATGGGTATTTTTTCATAGCTTCATGGGGTTGAGGTTACGTTTATTTGTTAATACATTATCATGTATAATCATCTTAATATAAAGCTGTCAATAAAAGAATGTTACCGGTAAAATCTATAAATGTCTTTTTGATTAAAATACGAATTATTCCCTTGGTACATGCAATGGTAAGTAGATGATAGGGCACACATTGATAGTATATTACCACCGGTCGGCGCCTGGCCTGGCGCCTTTGGCGTACATATTATTTTGTAAGGTTCAGTTTCATTAGGCGATTTGGAATACATGCAAAACAACCCTCTTATTTTAGTTACCGGCGCCAGTGGATACGTTGGTGGCCGCCTTTTGGAAAAACTTGTGAAATCGAATTGTCGTTTGCGGGCGATGGCGCGGCGTCCGGAAGGTTTGCAAAATCAATGGAGGGCGCAGGTGGAGGTGGTGCAGGCTGATGTACTGGAACCGGAAAGCCTCCCCGCGGCTTTGAAAGAGGTGGATACGGCTTTTTATCTCATTCATTCCATGGGGAGCGGGGAAGATTTTGAGAGCCAAGAAGCGGCGTCTGCAAGGAACTTTGCTGTGGCGGCCCGGCAAGCCGGGGTCAGAAAGATTATTTTTTTGGGAGGGCTTTGTGATGAGAGCCCCGGACTTTCGGCGCATATGCGCAGCCGTCATGAAACCGGAAGAATATTGCGGGAGGGCGGGGTGCCGGTATTGGAATTGAGAGCGTCGATCATTTTAGGGGCGGGCAGCCTCTCTTTTGAAATGATCCGGGCTTTGGTACAGCGGCTTCCGGTCATGGTCACTCCGAAATGGGTGTATGTGAAATCCCAACCGATCTATATTGAAGATCTGTTGGCTTATTTAGTGAAGACGCTCGAGTTGGATGTGCCCCAATCCTGTATTTACGAAATCGGAGGGGCGGATGTGGTGAGTTATAAACAAATCATGTCCACGTATGCCTCGGCCCGCGGATTGAAACGGGTGTTTCTGCCGGTGCCGGTTCTCAGTCCCTATTTATCAAGTTTGTGGTTAGGCCTGGTGACGCCGCTGTTTGCCAGGGTGGGGCGGAAATTGATTGAAAGTGTGACCCATCCCAGCGTGGTGGTCAACGATGCCGCCAGGCAGGTTTTCCAGATCGAGCCCTGTGGAGTCGAGGAGGCAATTACCCGTGCATTGCAGGAGGAAGAGCAGGGCTTTGCCCTGACCCGCTGGTCGGACTCCCTGTCTTCCGGGAATACGTACCGCACCTGGGCCGGCGTTCGGTTTGGCACGCGATTGGTGGATTCCAGAATAGGAGAAAGTGATGCGGATCCGGAAAGGCTTTTTCGGTCGGTGGAAAAAATTGGCGGGGAGACCGGGTGGTATTATGCGAATTTTCTCTGGCGTATCCGCGGGGCGGTCGATGAACTTTTCGGGGGTGTGGGGATGCGTCGCGGGAGACGCCACCCCACTGAATTGAGAATTGGCGATGTGTTGGATTGTTGGCGGGTGGAATCCATCGAACCCGGAAAACGGTTGCGGTTAAAAGCAGAAATGAAGCTTCCCGGACGGGCCTGGTTGGAATTTGAAGTAAGCGAAACCGGGGTGGAGTCCCCTAAAACGACGCTCAGACAAACGGCAGTTTTTGATCCTCAGGGATTGTCGGGGCTGTGTTACTGGTACGGAATTTTTCCGGTGCATGTATTAATTTTCAAGGGAATGTTGAAGAAAATTCTGAAAGCCGCGGCCGTGTAAGATTTTTTTCTGCCTGCATGTCGGGTCCGGATCCCCCCCTATGCAAAAAGGTATGGAATACTTTATTTGCTAAAAACACTTAAAGCCTTATTCATTTATATGTGTTCATGTTGATTTCGGCTCTCCCATGTCAGTTCGTGTTGCATGTCCACAAAGATTATCTCTTTATTTATTGCAAATGTTGGGTATATAAAACAAAAGAATCGCAATTATGCAAACTGACCCCGCTATACCGCTTAAAAGTCTTCGTCTCCGGGATTTATCTCCCGGGAGTTGTTGTATTGTCACGGATATGGGGTTGGCGGATAACACCGCCCGTCTGAAATCCATGGGCATCTGTCTCGGACGTACCCTGGAGGTACTGAAATCGGGGGATCCGTTGATTGTGAAAGTTTATGGAACCCGTATCGGGCTTTCGGCCCGGCTTGCAGAAGAAATTTTGGTACAGGGCTGTCAGGGCTCTCAACGCTGCTGGGAGAAAATGACCCCTCATGGATAATGTAACAACCCGATCTTCCCGTGTCGTATTGGCCGGGAACCCCAATGCGGGGAAAACCACGCTATTTAATGCCCTGACCGGAATGCGCATGCAGACCGGGAATTTTGCGGGTACCACGGTCAGCAAAAAATCAGGTCCCTGTAAATTGCAGGAGGAGTCTGTAGAATTAATCGACCTGCCCGGTATGTATTCCCTGGATGCAACCAGTGAAGAGGAGCGGGTGGCCGGGGAAGTGTTGATGGGGAGTAATCCGGCTTATCCTCAACCGGACTTGGTACTCGCGGTCATGGATGCGACCAACCTTGAGCGGAATTTATATTTGTTCAGCCATCTCACCGAATGTAATTTGCCGATGGTGGTGGCGTTGACGATGGTGGACCGCGCACATCATGAAGGGCTGGATGTGGATGCGCCGACTTTGGAGTCCGTTTTGGGCTGCCGGGTCATTCCGGTAAATGTGGAAAAAGGCGAAGGGATTGAAGAGGTGAAGTCTGCAATGTCAGATGTGTATACCTGGGGGGTGGCGGAATACCCCCGTCCACACAAACCTTCGGAAGATGTGAAATGCGGGGTAGGATGTTCAGGTTGTCCTTTTCACGGACGCTTTACTTGGAGCGAACAAATTGTCTCCCAGGTGATTAAAACCCGTCATGCGGCCCCGGGCAGATTAACCGACAGTTTGGATGAGATTCTCACCCATTCAGTGTTGGGGCTCATGGCGTTTCTGGTGGTAATGTTCTTTGTATTCTATTCGATCTTTTCATTGGCGACCGTGCCGATGGATTTAATTGAACTTGGGTTTGAATCCCTGGGGGACCTGGTGACTCAATGGGTCCCCGAGGGGGATCTCCAGTCTTTGATTCGTCATGGAATCATTGGCGGGGTCGGCGGGGTGGTGGTGTTTCTGCCTCAAATTTGTCTCCTGTTTCTGTTGTTGGCCTTATTGGATGATTCAGGTTATTTAGCCCGTGCCGCCTTTGTGATGGATCGGGTAATGCGCAGAGTCGGATTGCCGGGAACGGCGTTTGTGCCCATGCTTTCCGGTCACGCCTGTGCGATTCCTGCGATTATGGCCACCCGGGTTATCTCAAGTCCGCGTGACCGTTTGGTGACCATTTTGGTGCTGCCGCTGACCAGTTGTTCTGCGCGGATTCCGGTTTACGTGTTGATGGTAACCTTGTTGTTTCCGAACAACCCCACTTACGCGGCGGCTGCTTTGGTCGGTGCTTATGCCCTGGGCATCTTTTCGGCACTGGCTGCGGCCTGGTGTTTAAAGAAAACAATTTTACCCGGTGAGAGTGAAGCGCTGTTGTTGGAAATGCCCGCTTACAAACTGCCGAATATAAAGAATGCACTTATGCATACCTGGGAGAAAGCCCTGATTTTCCTTAAGCAGGCGGGAACGGTTATCTTACTGATTTCGATTGGCCTCTGGGTGTTGTCCACCTATCCCAAAACAGAAGTTTCACCTGAGATTGTCCCCGAAATTGCGGAAAAAATTCAACTGGAAAACTCCATGGCGGGCCGGATCGGCAAAGCGATGGAACCGGTGATTCGTCCTTTGGGATTTGATTGGCAAATCGGGATTGGGATCCTTTCCTCCTTCGCCGCCCGGGAAGCGATTATTTCCGGATTGTCGGTGGTGTATGGAATTGGGGAATCCGGCGCGGAAGACTCCGAGCTGCTGGTGGAGAATTTACGTCAGGCCACCCGGGCGGATGGCAGTCCGGTGTTTACGGTGGCAACCTGTTTAAGTCTGTTGGTGTTTTATGTGTTGGCCATGCAGTGTCTGCCTACGCAGGCGGTTACCAAAGCCGAAACAGGCTCGTGGAAATGGGCGGGCTTCCAGTTGCTGTATATGTCGGTACTGGCCTATGTGGCTTCGCTGATAGTCTACCAGGGTCTACAATTGTTCGGGGTGAGTTGAAGGTGTAGCTCCACGGTCCCCGTGGAGAACATTAGAGCATTTTCGGTTTAATTTGACTTATTGCGGCTGTAAGTCGCACTCTCCAAAGGCCGGTCCGTCAGGGCCGGGTGTAAATAGTAAAATACATTTGAGCCCTGAATGGGCGACCCTCTATCTGCGGCCTACCAGTGAGAGAGTCGCCCATACAGGGCTCATAATCGTTAGAACCCATTGTTCCTGGCCCTGACGGACCAGGCTTTGGAGATGCGTGCTTTCAGCACTAAAAACCGTCTGTTAAATGACCAATCACCGTCAAATATAATAGAAACCGCTCTAGAGATCCTTCCCTGAGCAGGGGCACATATGGATTATAAAAAAGACCCGAAGCACAATGGCTTCGGGTCTTTTGATTTCCCCTCCCGAGGGATGGGGGAGGAATGGCAATCAGTTTAACTTTAATTCACCATCCTTTATTTCCGATACACAGGATTTATTTGTATCCGTCGATATATCCCTTTTCCGCACGGAAGATTTCCAGCACCATTTTGCGGATCTCCTGGGGACTGCAAACGGCAGAAGTCAGAGGGTCCAGCATCAGGGCGTGGATCGCCGCTTCCTTGCTTTTGTGGATGGCCGCTTCGGCGGCGAGGTCGAACATGGCGAGATTGCTCCGGCAAAGGGCGGCCATTTGTGGGGGCAATTTTCCGTAACGGGTGGGTTGCACGCCGTTTCCGTCGACCATACAGGCGACTTCCACACACATGTCGGCGGGGAGGTTACTGATCAGCAATCCACTGCCATCGGTGGGTTGGTTCATCACGTTCCCATGCATACGGTAGGGGGTATCTTTCTCGATGGATTCAATGATCCAGGATGCGTATTCCCAACTGCGTTTCCAATCAATTTCCTTTTCGCCTTTGAGAATGGCTTTGCGGTCATCATCATGTCCTTTCCGCCAGTTCGGCCAGTTGGTGGCGTAGAAACGTGATCCACCATCATATCCGCTGCGCAGAAGTTTCCGGCCTTCTTCGTTTTTGCGGTAGTAGGGGAGGTATTCGGAAAGGTGACCGGAACTCTCGGTAATGAAAGCGCCAAACTCGGTGCACATGTGTTTCCGGACCAGATCGCAGTGGTGGGCCGGACGGTCTTTGGGACTTTCGCCGGAATGGGTATGGAGCAATTCCGGGTCCACGGTGCCGGCTTTTAATTCTTTCAGGGAGAGAGAAATTTCAGATTTGAATTTCTTTTTCAGTTGCGGATAAAGGTCTTTGCCTTTGTGTTCCAGTTTGGTGAACCAGGCCAGGTGATTGATACCCGCACATTCCCAGGACATTTCGTCGTAGGGAATGTCCGCATAGCCTGCGATCAGATTGCTGGTGCCCTGTACACTGTGGCAAAGTCCCACCACGGGGATGTCGCTTACCCGGCCGGCCGCAGTTACCATCATGGCCATGGGGTTGGTGTAGTTGAGTACCTGCACTTTGGGGCAGAGCTTTTCGCAGTCCTTGAGGATTTCAAGGAAGGCGGGGATGGTACGGAGTCCTTTGAAGAGGCCGCCCGGTCCGATGGTGTCACCAATGCATTGGTCAACGCCGTACTTCTTCGGTATGTCGTTTTCAAACTCCACGCATTGTGGACCGTTCACTTCGATGCAGTTGATAATGTAATCGGAATCTTTCATCACCTCTCTGCGTTTGGTGGAGGTAATCACTTTCCAAGTGGGGCCTCCGGCATCTTTGATGAGTTTCCGCAACATGCGGGCAGAGAGATTGAGGCGGGTTTCATCCAAATCGACCAAGGCAAATGTGCCCCCCTTGTTTCCCGGAGTGAGGACGATGTCATGGAGAATCCGAGGGGTGAAAAAGCTTCCCGCACCCATAAAGGTGACTTTAATTTGGCGTTGGAATTCACCGGGCAATCCACGGCTGCTTGCATCCTGAGTGTGGGCAGCGTGACCGGCATTCGAAAGTTTTTTCTTCGCAGTTGTTTTCTTTTTTTTAGCGGGACTCATCGTTTTGTTCCTTGGGAGGGGGTGAAAGTATGGGGATCTTTTAACGGTTCTCTTAGAGAATTTCCAGAAGCTTTGTTTGATAAGATTTATGCAAAATGTGATATATGGTTTTTTATGAAACTTGATAAACCCTTTGAATCTTTACCGGATATCCCTCTGGTGCAAAAAGAGAAACATACAAAATGTAATTATTACTGGGATAATTCATTACGAAAAGCAGGAGAGGGGGCGGTGATCCAGCTTACCTTGAAAGGGTCGGCTTTTTATGAAGACCCCTCAGGACGAAAACAGGTGGGGCCCGGAGAAGCGATGATCTTCCAGTTTGAGGAAGAGAGTGTATACGGTTTGGATGAAAGCTGTGAATTGCCTTATGAATTCTGTTGGATTTCTTTGACCGGGGGAGAGGGGCTGGTGTCATTGGTGGAGGAAATCCGTCAGCTCTTCGGTTCGGTCGTGCAAATGAAAGAAATCGGGGAGGCGGGGCAATTGTTGCTTCGGCTGCATCAGGATTTTCTCAGTGGAAATGTACGGGACCGGTTTTATATGGCCGACTGCGCTTACCGGTTGTTGATTTCACTCTACCGTGAACAAATTGCGGACATCCAGGGAAACGATCCCATTTCCTACGGCCGCCATTTGCTGGAAACGCAATTCCGTTCTCCCCGGAATCTCAAAGAATGGACGGAGGAAATCGGAATTAGCCGTGAGCATTTTACCCGGGAATTCCGGGCGCGCTACGGGGAAACGCCTGCTTCGTTTCTTCGACGCTTGCGCCTGGAACATGCGCAAGTATTGTTGCGGAACCACTCACTCAATTTGCCGGATGTGGCCACGGCCAGCGGATTCGCTTCTCCTCAAACCTTTTACCGGGCTTATAAAACCTATTATGGCGTCGCCGCAGGTCAGCAACGATGAATGGAGTGTTTGGGTAATTTATCTTGAAGTTTCCACTTATAAAACGCACGTATTTGGCATGAAAAAACTCTTCTGCTTTGTCGTGCTTTCTCTTTTGTTTTGTATGGGGCTTCGTGCGGAGGGGTTAAGCGATCCCGATTGGCACCAGGGGCAACTCGACAATGGACTCCGTTATTTTATTCGGAACAACCCGAAACCCGAGGGAAGGGTGGAATTACGATTGGTGGTCAATGCCGGTTCGATTCTGGAAGCGGATGACCAACAGGGACTGGCTCATTTTTTGGAGCACTCCGCATTTAACGGGACCCAAAATTTTGAAAAGAATGCGTTGGTCGACTTCCTCGAATCTTTAGGGGTAGCGTTCGGCCCGGATCTGAATGCCTATACATCCTTTGATGAAACCGTTTACAAACTGAAAGTGCCAACCGAAGATCCGGAAGTGGTTGAACGTGCGTTTGTGATTTTGGCGGACTGGGCCGGAGGGATCACCAATTCGGATAAAGCGTTGTCGGATGAACGGGGGGTCATCATCGAAGAATGGCGGGGCCGCCGTGGGGCAAGTGCCCGGGTGAGAGATCAGCAGTATCCGGTTATGTTTAAAGGTTCCCGTTATGCGGAACGCTTACCGATTGGCACCATGGAGGTTTTGGAGAATTTTGATTTCGACCGTTTACGTCAGTTTTATACGGACTGGTACCGTCCTGATTTGATGTCCGTGGTGGTGGTGGGAGATGTGGATGTTGAGCAGGTTCAGGATTGGATCCAAACCCACTTCTCTGAATTGAGTGGGCCAGAGACGCCTCCTGAACGGCTGAGATATGTCCATCCTGCGCATGCCGAAACGGTCGTGGGGACCTTTAGTGATCCGGAGTTAACCGGCTCGGACGTGACCCTGATGTGGAAAATGCCTTCCCGTCCGGTGATTACCGAAGCGGATTATATCGAGGACATCAAGGCATCTTTGGCGGTGGACATGTTGAATCAGCGTTTGTTTGAATTGACTCAACAATCTCCTGCACCCTTTCTGCAGGGACAGGTTTATCAGGGCGGTTACACCCGTGGGGGCGATGTCTTCCTGCTGTATGCGGCGGTGAAAGATGAAGAGGGTGCCTATTTGGAAGCGGCACAGACCTTATTGGTAGAAGCCAACCGGGCGAAACTTGGATTTACCCAAGGGGAGTTGGATCGGGCCTCCGCCAGACGATTGCGTCAGATGGAGAAGAGTTTTAATGAACGGAACAACACCGAGAGTGCGGAATTTGCTGCTGAGATGGTTCGGCATGCCTTAACGGGTGAATATACGCCGGGGATTGCCAGGGAACTGGAAATTACCCGGGCGGTTTTGGCAGAAGTGAACCTGGCGGAAGTACAGTCGGTTTATCAAAGTTGGATCCGGGATGAAGACCGGGTGATTATGGCCACCGGTCCTTCAAAGGACGGCGTCACAAATCTTCCTGAAGATGCTGAACTCCTCGCCTTGTATGCAAAAGTGGCAGGCATGAAGCTTGCCGGGTATGAAGAGGGGCTTTCGGACCAACCCCTGGTGGAAACGGCTCCGGTGCCGGGTGAAATATTGGAGAAAAGCACCCGGGAGGATTTGGGGTTGACCAGCTATAAACTGTCCAATGGCATCACCGTGACGCTGAAGCCTACGGATTTTAAAGAAGATGAAGTGCTGTTCAAAGCCTGGCGGGGCGGGGGAATGAATTTGGCAGGAGCAGGGGAATGGAATCATGCCCGGTTGGCGGCTCCGATTGCGGAAGCGACGGGAATGGGAAGCTTCTCTCCGGTGGACTTACAAAAAATGCTTTCCGGCAAATTGGTTGGCATCAAGGCGGGACTGACTATGGACCAGGATGTGTTGGAGGGATCCGCCAGTCCACAGGATCTGGAAACGTTGCTTCAGTTGATCCATTTGCGCATGACCACGGTTCGTGAAGATGAAAATGCTTTCGGTGCCTTCCAGGCACGGTTACGTGAAAGTGTGCGCAACCGTTTGTCGGATCCCAAAGCGGAGTTTGCGGAATTGGTAAGTTTGACCTTGAGCCAGCATCACCCGCGCACGTTACCCTTGACTTTGGAAGATGTGGATGCCTTGGACATGTCCGCGAGTCTGGATTTCTTCCATCAACGTTTTCAAAATGCCTACGGGTTTGAATTTTTGTTTGTAGGCAATGTGGATCCGGAGACCTTCGAAGCCCAACTGAAAACCTGGGTGGCTTCTCTGCCCGCAGAGGAAACCGAAATCAAGGCGGCTTATTTGGATACCGGATTCCCGGAATATGAGCTCCGTCGTGATATGTATAAAGGCTTGGAGCCGGTGAGTCAGGTTCAGATGATTTGGACCCAGGACGATTTTACCTGGGACTATAAATCGCGTCACAAAATGCAATCAATGATCGCCGCCCTGCGGATTCGCTTGCGTGAAGTGGTGCGGGAAGAGCAGGGCGGCTCTTACCATGTGTCGGCCTGGTCGCCGGTACAACATTACCCTGAACCCAGAGCGATGGTTCGCATTGCGTTCACTTGTGACCCTGTGCGTACGGAAGATTTGATTTTAAGTATTGAATCCCTGTTGGAATCGTTTGACACGGAGGCTTTGGATGAAAGTTATGCACTGAAAGTGAGAGAGGGACAGTTAAGTCGCCGGGAACAGGATTTAGAGGAAAACAGTTTTTGGACCTATGTGTTGCCGTTTTATCAGTGGCACCAAGAAGATCCCGCCGTGTTACTGGAGTTTGATGCCTATGTTTCAGATGTCAGCCCCGGGAGTATACTGGAAACTGCGACCCAATTTTTTGCAACCCCACATTATGCGGTGTTTGTGTTGCATCCCTCAAAAAAAGAGGAAGGGACGGACAAACAGACCCCGTAATATTTTTACGGAACTTCGCAACAGATTAGGTTGAGGATAAGCTTATGACAAAGACCAAAGATAAATGGGAAAGAGCGCTTGGACAACCGAAAATTTCCAAATCGGAATTTAAGGAAATTGAGCCTGAACTTCGACGTGAATTGGTGGAGTTACAGCAGGAGCTTCGAAGCTCCAATGTTTCGGTTATGGTGGTGTTTGCGGGAGTGGACGGGGCCGGGAAGCATGAAATGGTAAACACCCTGAATGCCTGGATGGATCCACGGGGAATTGTGACCCATGCGTATTCATCAAAAGATGCGGAAGCCAAGGAGCGTCCGGATTTCTGGAAATACTGGAGAGATTTACCCTCAGTAGGACAAGTCGGATTGTTTTTGAGTGCCTGGTATTCCAAGCCCTTGTTAAGGCGGGTGCAGCGTGCAACATCGGAAAAAGTGTTTCAAAAGCAATTAAAAGACATCAGTGCTTTTGAACGCAGTTTGGCGGACAACGGGATTTTACTGGTAAAGGTCTGGATGCATCTCGACAAAAAAGCCCAGCTGAAACGCCTTGAAGAGTTGTCATCGAAACCGGAAACAGAATGGCAAATTAAACCGGGTGCCTGGGAAAATTGGGGATTATATGACCGTTTTATAAAGGCTTCCGACCAGATTAATGAGTCCTCAGAGAAGGGCGGGGCTCCCTGGCTGCTGGTGAACGGCAAGCACCGCTATTCACGTCAGATTGTGGTGGCGCGTGCGTTACGGGATGCCATGCGTGAGCGTCTGGCAAATCCACCGGAGTTCCGGGGGCTGGATGAGAAGGCCTGGGACGCCAAGATGAAGGAAGGACGGGGAACTCTCCAGAAAATGGATTTAAGCAAATCGTTGGAAAAAAGTATCTACAAAGAAAAGCTGAAGGCTTTGCAGGCGAAGTTGTATCAGTTGCAGCATCAGGCAAAACTTGCGGGTTTGTCTACAGTGTTGGTATTTGAAGGTCAGGATGCGGCGGGGAAAGGCGGATCGATTCGCCGTTTGGTTCAGGGCCTGGATGCGCAACAGTATCAGGTTATTCCGATCGCGGCGCCCACCAAAGAAGAGTTGGCGCACCATTATTTGTGGCGCTTCTGGCGGCATTTGCCCCGCAGGGGACGGGTGACAATTTTCGACCGTTCCTGGTATGGCCGGGTATTGGTGGAAAGGGTGGAAGGCTTTGCCAAAGATGCGGAATGGCAAAGGGCCTTTCAAGAGATCAATGAGTTTGAACAGCAATTGGTGGATAACAAATACCTGGTGATAAAGTTTTGGATTCAGATTGATAAGAAGATGCAGCTTTTCCGTTTTAAAGAACGGGAAAACACCCCTTACAAAAAATGGAAAATTACGGATGAAGATTGGCGGAACCGCGAAAAGTGGGATGCCTATGATGTGGCCGTGGATGATATGATCAGTTTGACCGATCACAAGCATGCCCCCTGGGTTTTGGTGGAAGGGAATGACAAATCCTGGTCCCGAATCAAAGTGCTGGAAACAATTTGTGATCAGCTCGAAAAAGCACTGAAGAAAATCAAGGCCTAAGCGAAGGTTGGGATGCCGGGACTGATCATACTTTTTATTGGAGTGGCGATTGTTTTCGTTGTCTTCGCCCACCAGGCGGAGAAGAAGAAACGGGAGCAAATCCGTCTGTATGCGCAGTCCCGCCACTTGCGTTTTTCACCCGATAAAGACCGCGCCTTTGCCAAATCGTTCCGGGATTTCAGATTCTTGGCTCAGGGGTCGAACCGCTTTGCGCAATACAGGATGCAAGGCGAAGTAAACGGGCATCAATTGCTGATGTGCGAGTATCATTATCAGGTGACCAGCAGCAACGGCAAACAAACGACCACCCATCATTATTGGTCGACGCTGGTGATGTTGCGGCCTTCATTCCGACTGAAGCCTTTGGCGATTCGCAGGGAAGGGTTTTTCGATAAAATGAAAGCCACTTTTGGTTGGGATGATATTGATTTCGCCTCGGCCGAATTCAGTCGGCAGTTTCATGTAAGTGCACCGGACCGGGACTGGGCCTTTGCGGTGGTGCAGCCGGCGACCATGGATTTGCTGATGCGGAGTGACCGGGATTTGGGCGTTTATATGGAGCAGGGCTGGTTGATGTTGGGGTACAAAAAACGAATGGACCTTGGCCGTTTGGAGAATATGATATCAACCGGATGCCGTTTGCTTGATGAGATTCCCGATTTTTGTAAGGAAGGATCATGACTGTTTTAGTCCCGCTATTCATTTTCGTGTTGATCCCCCTGATTTGGTTTGTGGGAACTTATAATGGGCTGGTGAGAATCCGAAATCACTGCGCGGAGTCCTTTGCCAATATCGATACCGAATTGAAGCGCCGCCATCATCTGATTCCGAATTTGGTAAGGACGGTCAAGGGCTACGCCACCCATGAAAAAGAAGTGTTCCAGGCCGTAACCGAGGCCCGGAACCAGGCCCAACAAGTTTCCCGAAACCCGGAAGTACAAGCGCCGTTGGAGAACCAGTTGGTGGAAAGCATTGGCCGGTTATTGGCGGTGGTGGAGGCCTATCCCAACCTGAAAGCGGATCAACATTTTTTGGAATTACAACGGGAGTTGGTCGAAACCGAAAACCGGATTCAGCACACCCGGCGGATTTATAATGCCAATGTGCGGGATTTAAATAACCGGGTGGAAATGTTTCCCTCTTCGGTGGTGGCCAATATGTCCGGGGTGAAAATGCAGGCTTTTTTCGAAATCACAGATTTACGGATGCGGGAAGTGCCGAGGCTGTAGTCCACGCTCTTCGAGCGTGGAAATTTCAGCATTTGCGCTTGTTTCATTTCCACGCTCGGAGATCGTGGACTACTCGATTTGCTTTACGAAATATTTTTTTAAGATAAAGGACTCAGATATGGCTAAAAAACAATATTGGTTAATGAAAAGTGAACCCGATGTGTATGGCATCGATGATTTGGAACGTGACGGTACCGAGCCCTGGGACGGGATCCGGAATTATCAGGCGCGGAACTTCCTGCGGGACAGCATGAACGTAGGGGATTTGGCCCTGTTTTACCACAGCAATGCCACTCCGCCGGGCGTGGTGGGGATCATGGAAGTGGTTTCCGGACCTGAGCCGGATGAATTGGCTTTTGATCCGGACAGCAAATATTTTGATCCCAAATCTGATGAAGAAAATCCCAGGTGGATCCAACGTCAAATGGGATTTGTGGAAAAGTTCCCCGGAATGGTTTCCTTACAGGAACTCAAAGACGATCCCAAGCTTGAGGCGATGCTGGTCATCAAGCGTGGGCAGCGGTTAAGTATTCAGCCGGTGGAGAAAGGTCATTTTGATCATGTCTGCAAGGTGGCGCGGAAAAAGTAATTGGTTGTGGTTTTGTCTACAAAGGGTCTGTGGCAAAATATATCCTTCCCCAGCTGAATCAACAATCACATACGGCTGAATAAGCCCTTTTATGAATCCATTCATTACCCCGGACGGGAAAAATTATAGAAGGTGGATCAATATTCTGCCCGGATTTATGCTTCCCGGGAGCGCCCAATTTCTGTCGGGACGAAGACGTGCGGGAGGATTTTGGATCCTGACATATTTGATAATGGTTGCCTGGACCTTTGTCATGCTGATGAACCCGGCGAGTACTTTTTCTTTTGATGAGCCTCACGGTTTTAATTTTTTGAGTTGGAGTTTTTTGATTTGTTTATGGGTAGATGCCTGCCGAAAACCCATTCCATGGTCGGGATGGAAGGGGTGCGGTAAATATATTCTTTGCATGGTGATAGTCCTTTTACTCCCCGTTTTACTTTTCCGGCAATTTGTAATCCAAGCCAATGAAATTTCGTCGGATTCCATGTCTCCAACGCTATTGGGTGGGGTAGCAGATGCACAGGGGAATGTTATAGGAGGAGATCACATCTTTGTGAATAAGCTGGCCTATAACAGATCTGAACCTGCGAGAGGGGATGTGGTTCTGTTTAGAACAACAGACGGGATGGGGCCTCTGGTTAAAACAGGGACGGTTTTCGTAAAAAGGGTTGTCGGTTTGCCCGGAGAAACCATTTCCATTGATCCACCTTCGGTTCTGGTAGATGGTGTGGTCCTTGATGCGCCCGGAATATTCTATGGGATGACGCAGGGGACGGAGGGCTACGAAGGGTATACACTCGCGCATGCGATCGATGGGGCATGCCTGGTTTCAGCGCATGACTCAGTTTCACTTGCGGATGATGAATACCTTTTGTTGGGAGATAACAGTAGGAAGAGTCTGGATGGTCGATATTTCGGTCCGGTTTCCCGGGAAAATATTTTAGGCAAGGTTATCTATATTTTCGCGCCGGCAGATAGAAAAAAGTGGATGCCATAAAATGGGTTTTGACCTCCCGCATCCGAAGCGGTGGAAGGGCTTCTGTCCTCGAAATCACGATAAAAGGGATTCGAGTCTGAAATTGTATTTTACCTAAAGGTGTGATAAGGTTTCGTATGCTTGGAAGACAATTTTACAGAGGGCTTTTACTGGCGCTGGTTTTAATAGGGGCACTGCCTGTCATGGCGGTGGTTGAATTGTTTTTGCTTGAGAATGCGGGACAGGTGGAACTCCGTTATCGTTGCACAGAAGGGGAACAGGTACGTTTTTTTAATTTGGATGTGCGGGTTGCCAAAGGTTTTTTTACCGCGGTCACGCCAGCGTTGCGGGGGGAAAGCACGGCGGCGACTCCGGGTTACGGTATTTTTCCGGCCGCGTTTCGAGATCATTTGACGGTGGATTTGAATGGGGATGTCGATTGGTCGGATGTGAATTATTTACCGGTGGCGCCATCGACAGATGCTCCGGGGAATACTTTAAGCGGTCTTAATTCCGGGGGCGTGACCCTGGAATTTGGAAGCTTGTGGAATGTCAACCGGCCTGAAGATGCGCCCCTTGCAGAAGGTCTCCTCTGTACCTTGACGCTGAGCGAGGCCGCTTTGGTTACGGTGGAGGCGAATAGCATTCGCGGTGGAGTGGTGCTGGCAGAAGGAAGTTCGCTGCCGGTGGTGACTTATCAGTCTCTGGATCTTACGCCCCCAAGAATCACCGGTTTCACGTTCCTTGCATCCACGCTCACGATTAATTTTGAAGGGGGCGAGTTAATGACCTCAACAGATTTGGAGGGGGATTGGACCTTAACCGGTAATACCAGCGGGGAACATGTCATTAACCCTATGACGGCTGAACAATTCTTTTTCCGGGTGAAAAAACCATGATCCTCCGATTTTTCAGATCTACTGCTTTTCGTATGTTTTGGTGCTTGGGGCTGGTCACTGTGAGTCTTCACAGCCCGGCGCAACTTACCGGGGACCTGAATGGGGATAAGGTCATCGATTTACATGACCTGAAAATTTTCACCACGGAATGGATGCAGTTTCCAGAAGGGGATCCGGCAGACTTTAACAGTGACGATCAAGTGGATGCTTTGGACTTCAGAGTTCTGGCCGGGGAATGGCGGCTGGATGAAAATATTCCGACATTATTGATCAATGAATTTGTTGCGGACAATGCCAAAGGAAGCGGCATGGAGGATCCGGAAGGGCAAAGCGAAGACTGGATAGAATTATACAATTACGGAGCGGCGCCCATCGATCTGGCGGGGATGTATATTACCGACGACCCTGCAGTACCGGAGAAGTTCAAGTTTCCGGAAGGGGAATCCGGATCCACGACGATTGCGGAGGGAGGCTATATTGTACTGTGGGCGGACAATGATCTTGCTGACGGTCCTTTGCACCTTTCGTTTAAACTCTCTGCAGGCGGCGAAGAAATTTTGTTGTATAAATCGGACGGATATACCCTGGTGGACCGGGTGGTCTTTGGCGCCCAAAAGGAAAATCTTTCCCTGGGCAGAGACCCTGAGAGTTTAACCGATCCGAAAGAATGGGCTTTTTTGACGATTCCCACGCCGGGCACGGTTAACCTGCCGGCCTATTCCGGCTTGGTGGATGCGCTGACCTGTAGTCTTGAACGGGGGTTTTATTCGGCTTCGCAGACTGCGGTTTTGTACTGTCCGACGCCCGATGCGGATATTTATTATACCCTCGACGGCTCCGCACCGGTTTTGAACGGTTCTCCCGGACCTACCGCGCTTTTGTATACGACGCCTCTGACGGTGAATGCGACGACCACTCTTCGTGCAGTCGGCCTGCGGGATGAGTACCGACCCGGAAAAGTGATGACCCGGAGTTTTATTTTTCTGACGGATATCCGTAGCCAAAGCGATCAGACCGCCGCTGACCGCAGTTTTCCGAACACTTGGGAAACCACAAATTTTTCGGATTCGGATGGGATCCCGGACTATGCCATGGATTCAGAGGTGTTGGACGAAGTTTCGGTGAATGATTTCGAAGACGCGATGCTGGCGATTCCCACCGTTTCCCTGGTGACGGACATCGATAACTTTTTTGATCCGGATACCGGCATTTACACCAACATTTGGGGCTACCACGATTCGAATGACCCCGGGAACAATTGGGAGCGACCGGTATCTCTGGAGATATTTGATCCGGACAATGGAGAAAAAATCCAAGTGGACTGTGCAATTCGACTGGTCGGGAATGCCAGCCGGAATCCGATCAACTCCAAACATTCGCTACGGCTGAGCTTTCGGGACAGCTACGGCCCCTCGGAGTTGCAATTCCCCCTGTTTCCGGACAGTGACGTGGATCGTTTTAATACCATCGCTTTGCGCTCCCAGTACCATTTAAGCTGGATACAAGGAGAAGAGAAAGCGCAGTATACGCGTGATCCCTATGTCCTGGAAACCCAGCGGGCCATGGGGCACCTTGCCCCGCATATTCGCTTTGTGCATCTTTACATCAATGGATTGTACTGGGGGCTTTACGAGGCCGCGGAGCGTCCGGACAATGAGTTTGTTGCTTCTCACGAAGGGGGAGATCCGGATGACTTTGAAGTGATAGAAGGAATCATTGCTGAAGCCCCGCTCAATGTGGAATTCGAATGGAAAGGGCTGGGGGACGAAACCTGGTCCACCCTCTGGGACTTGGTGACGCCTTATTCTGCGGATAATCCTGTGGATGCCGCTACCTATCAACAAATCGATGCCCTGTTGGATCTGGATCAATTTATCGACCACATCATTCTGAATACCTGGGTGACAAATTATGACTGGGGACCGAAGAACTGGTACGCCAGCAGTCAACGTCCATTGGTGCAAGACGGCGCCCCCGCCCGGAAGTGGCAGTTTTATCCCTGGGACAGTGAAGTGACCATGCAAGGCCTCGAAATGTTGCCCCTTCCGTTTTCAGGAAGTTATACCGGTGGCCCCCATACCATACACAATGCGCTTCACCGGAATGAGGAATACCGTCTCCGTTTTGCTGACCGGGTTCAATTGCACTGCCTAGATGACGATGGGGCACTGACGTATCAACCTGCATTGGACCGTTATAACAGTTTGGTTGATATAGTTTACGGACCGGTGATCGCGGAGTCCGCCCGCTGGGGAGATTTTGTGCAAGACCATCTTTCACCTGCAGTTCCCCAGTTATTTACCCGCGAAGATCAATTTGATGACGAATGGGATTATTTTAAAAATACGTATTTTGCAGGCAAAGTTGCGGCGGCTGTCGCGCATTACCGGAATGCGGATCTTTATCCGGACGCCGAAGCTCCTGCCGTTTTGGTGGATGGACAACCCAGCAATGGGGGAGTCATCTCAGCAAGCAACTCCATCTCGTTAACCACCGCAAGCGGTGCCGTGTATTACACCACGGACGGCAGTGATGTGGTGGTTTACGATCCGCCTGAAGTTACCGGGGGGGACCAACAATTGTTTAGCACTGCCAGCACCCGGAAGTTTTTGGTGCCGACCAGTGATATCGGTACGGATTGGACCGGTGGGGCGGAGCCTTTTGACGATTCGGGTTGGTCGACGGCCACCGGGGGGATCGGATATGATCGGGGAACTTTTTATGATCCTTACATTACTTCGGATGTCGGAGCCGAGATGGATGGCGGTCCAACGAGTTGTTATATCCGTGTCCCCTTTACGCTGGATCAGCAAACTTTAGATGAACTGCGCTTCTTGAAATTACGAATCCAGTACGATGCCGGATTTGTCAGTTACTTGAACGGAGTCGCGTCAGTATCGGTCAATTCACCCAGTCCATTGGACTGGGATGCGGAGGCTACAGCTGACCATTTAGATGGAGAGGCGATACTGATGGAGGAATTCGATCTGGCTTCGGTGGTGAATCAACTTAAAGTCGGCGAAAATATTCTGGCACTCCATGCATTAAACACCGGATTCAGTTCGGATTTTCTCATGCGCTTTGAACTCGTGGGTCAAGACGGAACAGACGGGGCATGGGTGTTGTCCTCCTCTGCTCAAATCTATTCAGGCCCGTTGACATTGGCAGAAACCACTACCCTGAAGACACGGAATCTGGATAACGGAGAATGGTCTGCGATGTCCTCTCGGAGGTTTCTGTTGGGCAACCCGGTGGCGGATCTCCGCATCACCGAGTTGATGTTTCATCCTGAAATTCCCGATACGGAATACATTGAATTGCAGAATACAGGGAGCAGTGATTTGGATCTGGGAGGCGTGGGGTTTGACAATGGGGTGTCCTTCACTTTTTCTTCTCAAATACTCGGGGCAGGGGAACGTATTTTGGTGGTGGAAAACCAGGCCGTGTTCGAATCGACTTATGGCAGTGGTCTTCCTGTGGCGGGAGAATATATCGGTGCGCTCAAAAACAGCGGCGAAAATATCCGCTTGCTCGACTCGTCAGGTCAAACCATACAATCCTTTACTTATAACGACGGGTGGTATGATACCACGGATGGGCAAGGGTATAGTCTGACGCTTCGCGTACCGGTTCCTGTGGACCTTGCCGCCTGGGAGGAGAAAGACGCATGGAAACCTTCCGCGCACTGGGCGGGATCCCCGGGGATCGCCGATCATGCGGATGTGCCTGTACCTGGCACGGTGGTGGTGAATGAAGTTCTTGCCCATAGTGATTCCGCTCCGAATGACTGGATCGAATTATACAACAACGGTAGTACGGCCGTGGATTTGAGTGGGTGGTTTTTGAGCGATGATCCGGCTGCCCGGACCAAATATGAAATTGCGGACGGAACGATGCTGCCGGCGGGTGGATATATCGTATTTACGCAGGATGATCATTTCGGATTGGCATCGACCGATCCGGGTAAACAGGATGATTTTGCACTCAGTGAGAATGGAGATTTTGTTGTCGTTACAGCAAAACTGGATGGTTCGGGGCATCACCTGGGATATTTTGAAGAAGAAGCGTTTGGCGCCTCGGATCAGGAGATTTCCATGGGACGTCACTTTAAAGCATCGACCGGAACTACAAATTTTGTCGCACTTTCTGCGAAGAGCTCGGGAAGTGCCAATGCGGCTCCTTTGGTGGGCCCCCTTGTGATCAGTGAAATTTATTATCATCCGGATTGGCCTTCGGATAATAGTTATTTGAATGAGGACTATGAATACATTCGCATTACCAACATCAGTGCCCAGTCCGTGACCTTGTATGACGCAGGTGCCTCTGAAGCGTGGAAGTTTCACGGGGCGGTGGATTTTGTTTTCCCGACGGATACACCTCAAGTGTTGGCCGCGGGAGCGTCGCTGTATATCGTGAAAAATATTGCCGCTTTTCAGGCGCGGTATTCCCCGGTTCCGGTGAGTATGATCGCCGGGCCCTTTACCGGAAACCTTTCGAATGATGGCGAAAGTCTGACCTTATCCAAACCCGGGGATATAGATGCCTTGTCGGTGCGGCAATTTATTCGTGTGGACCGCGTGGTGTATAGTGATGGTGCCCATCCGGGTGACGGCAGTGATTTGTGGCCGACATCTGCGGACGGGGAAGGCCATAGCCTGCTGCGCTCAAACAACAATGTTTACGGCAATGATCCATCGAACTGGACGTCCGGTATTCCCTCGGTGGAGACTCCTTAGAGCATTTTCGGTTTAATTTGACTTATTGCGGCTGTAAGTCGCACTCTCCAAAGCCCGGCCCGGTCAGGGCCGGGTGTAAATAGTAAAATACATTTGAGCCCTGTATGGGCGGCCCTCTATCTGCGGCCTAGCAGTGAGAGAGTCGCCCATACAGGGCTCACAATCGTTAGAACCCATTGTTCCTGGCCCTCACGGACCAGGCTTTGGAGATGCGTGCTTTCAGCACTAAAAACCGTCCGTTAAATGACGAATCACCGTCAAATATAATAGAAGCCGCTCTAGTCTGACGCGGATTGCAACCCGCGATCAAGGCATTGCAAGTCCTCTTAATCCCTGGTGAACATACCGCGACCATTGGGTACATTGCGTATCTTGGCGTTAGAGGTCTCTCAGTTCATCCAATGACAAGTGCCATAACCGCAACTCCAGGCGTTGTTGCTGACTTAACAATTTCCGTTGTAAATCAATTAACTGGATGGCCATGGCGTCTACGTCCATTTTCTCTTTTACCGGTAAAGGCAGTTGCCGAAGATTATGGAGTTCTGCCTGTAATTTCTGAAAGGCTATATATTCTTTTTCCAGTTCGGGCAGGGCGGCTTGCAGTTCCTCTATCCGGTCCTTTTGTTCCCGGGCTTCCTGATCGAGGAGGTTTGTTTGATACGCATCCATGATTGTGAGGGTTTCATCCGCCAACCGGACCCCGTCATCAAACCATGAAAATACCGGGATGGATATGGCAACCTGTACATCTGCGGAATCCGCATTTCCCCATCCGTCCTCACTTTCCACCCGGGCCTGGATATGTTCAAACCAGGGGATACGGTTGGCCTTGGCTTCAGCTTTCTGTGCTTCGAGTTGTTCCTGCCAGGCATTCAAAATCGGGGAGGCGGTGGGAGACGCCAAGTTGTTTTCCAGTGGAAAGCGGCGAATCAGGGAGGCGGGGTCAAGCACCGTCGGGTTTGCCTGCAGTTCATTTGCAGCCAGAGAGGTGAGCAGGCTGAGCCGCCGCCTTTCGTCATGAAAATCCAAGCGGTTGCGGCTCAGCGTTTGCCGGGTGGACAAAAGACCCAGTTTCAGGCGGGTGACTGCGGGACGGGTGATAGCCCCTTCGTTTACAAATGATTGGGCGAGGAGGACTGCCGACTCCTGCAGAAGGATTTTTTGAAGCAGAAGCTGATGGTCCGCCTGTAAATATTGAAGATTCACACCGGTTTGCAGGCAGTCCCAATCGCGTTCCAATTGATTTTCAGAGGCGGATGCTTGTTCGAGATGCAGATCCGCAAGGTTCCCGGCTTTTTCCGCACGACGGATCCAGGGATGGGGAAGGGGGAACCGGAGTGCGCTTACATTTTGGTTTTGTCCGTCGGTTGCGTTTCGGTCTTCCCCATAGGTGAAGCGCAGTTCCGGATTTTCATAAGGAATGCCGCGTTCCACTTGGATCTCCTTTTCACGAAGATCCAAATCAAAAGCCGCCTGCGGGTTGCTTTGTTGATGGCGGGTTGCCATCATCCAATTCATCAGTTCACTCTCCTGGGGGCCGGTGGCCGGTTCGCCTTCTGCCTGTAAAACACTGACCGCTGAGAGCAGCAAGAGTGTGGAGATTATGCTTTTCATGGGCTGCTCTCTCCACGGCCAAACAAGGATGATATAAGTGTGTTGTGAATTTCAATCGCAACCGATTCACCGGGTAAGAGGCGGACATCGGAATTTTCAAGTTCGAAGACCACACGTTGTCCGCGTACCGATTGGCCGGGGATGGGACTTACCCGTCCCGGCAGGGAGTATACTCCGGGACTCACGGCGGAAACCCGAACCAGGATTTTTTGTCCGTTGAGTTTGGTGACTGATGGGCGGAGGTCCGCAATTTGGCCGACTTTGATGGTGTTGGCATTGCTTTCGGGTAAGAATCCAATGATGCGTTGCGGGCCTGAAAGTGAAAGCGTGGCCGCCGGGGTTGCGGGTTGAATAACGTCACCGGGTCGGATGTTAAGATCTACCACCACCCCGTCCTCACGGGCACGGAGGCTGTATTCCTCGCGTCTCTTTTTCAACAAGCCCAGGGTGCCGGGGTTGTCCGGGTCTGTTTCAGGCGGGAGAAAAGCGGCCCGGCTACTGGCCAGGCGTTCCCGCATTTCATTTTCCCTGGCGAGCGCTTCCTCATGTTTTTTTGTCAGGGTGGCAATTCTTTCCGGTGCGTCGGCAAGGGTTGATTTTAATTGTGCGAGACGGATCCGTTTCGCATAGAGGAGCGCGTGGTCGATCAGACCTTGATCCCGCAACTTTTCCATTCGCCCTAACTCGATTTCCAGGCTGTTGGCTTCGGCTTGTTCGGCCTTCTGAAGGGATTGGATTTCAAACAGACGATTTTGCAAATCCTGAACGGCGGCGGCGAATTGTCGTTCCAAACTCAGCTCTTCCAATGCGAAGGCACGTAAGTTGTTTTGCAATTCTTCGCTGGCCATTGCGATTTCAAGATCAATCAGTCCGGTATCCAGTTCGGCAATCAGGTCACCGGCTTTCACCCGGTCACCCTCGCGCACATGCAGGCGCACAACCCGGGCGGTTTCGGTGGAGGCGATGGTTTCGGTGGAGCGTTCCACCATCCCCACCAGTAGGCGGTATTTTCCGCCGTTAAAATACAAGAGGCTGGCGAGTAAAAGAACCAGGGCCCAAATAAACAAAGGCCAGTAACGTAGAGGAGACTTCCACCAGGCGCGGTGGTAGGTGGTAACGTGAGATGTGGGAGGAGGCGTTGACATGGGATTAGAGCTCCACCGTTGAACGTTGCATGAGAATACTGGGTTCCTCAATATCTTCGATGGCCAAAAGGTCATCCATCATGGCGTGTTGTTGATCTGAATCCAACAGCGTGGTTTGGTAGGCGTATTCCAGAAAGCCTCCCTGCACGGCTTCACGAACGGAGACCAGGGTGACGGCACTGGTGTATTTACTGAAAATTTTCTGCAGCAGGGGGTGTGAATCGGAATCGGTGGGCAGCAGAAACCGGAGCAATCCCTCGTAGGGAGCTTTAGAACTAAAGGGGGCAAAATGCAGGTAGATCGCGGTGGCGCAGAAGAAGAGGGCGCCGGCAACTGCGACCGAGAAAACCCGTGCACCGCAACCGATGCCGGTGGCAAGGCTGCAAAAGAGGAACACCATGTCGCGCGGATCCCGAACCGGGGTCCGGAAACGGATGATCGCCAGGGCTCCGAGAATCCCCAGCCCGCGGGCGAGGTTGTTTCCGATGACCATGATCATGATGGAAGACGTGAGCGAACCGAGGATCATGGCGTGGAGAAAGGTGCGGGAGTAGGCCAAGCCATGATGGGTCCATCGGTAAACCGTGGTAATCATAGAGCTGAGCAAAAAGGTCGCGCACAATGCGAGCAGCACTTCGGAAAGATTCATCAGGCGGGTGGCGCCAAACAGGGCTTGTAAGTCTGATATCATAAGTTTATTTGGGGGTGGTTACCATGTGGAGGAGGGGTTACAGTTTTCACCGGTCGCGGAAAATTCATGTCCGCAGTGTAGGAGTTCCATTCGGATGGCGGTGGAGTATTTACAGAATCCGATACGGGTAAGATCGAAATTCTGCACAAGATTCCGCATCCAGAACGGCATTTCGGTTTCGGTTTTTATCTCCAGAATAAATCCGGGAAAGCGGGTGTTCAGTCCCATCTGGGTGTCGATTTTCCGCCAGCGCCGGTTTTGGACTTGTGCAAAATCATAGCCGCGGACGGGTTGATAGGCGACCTGGGTGTCGAAGGTGATGCGGGCGTAATTCTCCTGACGCCCCATGTAGGATTCCCGCAGATATTGAAGCATGACTTTGGGGCGGGCCCCAATTTCGTTCTGGAGTCTGGTGAAATTGAGAAAGTTCATCTGTTCCCGTTCGTCTTTGAACGTCAGGGCTTTGTTACAATTCAAGAGCAGGTCAGGATGGTAATCCGCATTCGAGACCGTGGCGCGGCTTTTGACAATGATGCCCCCGAGTTTCCTTTTTATCTCAAGGAAAACCGGTGCCTTACATTCCTTGCCATAGGTGCGGATCCGAAGTTTAAATCGGTTCAGGGTTTCCCGCTCCTTCGCGTAGTGAAGGCTGAGATCCGGCGCATCCAACTGGAGGGTACGAACCCAGTATTCAGGATGTTCTCCAATCCCGTTCTTGTCAGGAACCACAAAAGGCTGAATGTATGCCCGGATCGCGGGCATCATTGCGATGGGGACTATGTATTTTGCCTCGTGACGGCTGATGGGTTTATCTTCAATTTTCCGCCATTGCTTTGTAGAGACCGTGGCCTCTTGGTTTTCATGAAGTTGTGAAAGATATGGTTGAATCATTTTTGTTGAAGATATTTTCCTGAAACGCATGAAATCCTAACAATAATAGCATTGACGGATTTCGTGTGGAGAGAAAAGAGGAAACGTCACCAATTTATATATGAATATTATATAGAAACCTGTCACCGGTCGGAATTGATGGATCCCCGTATGCAGTCGTCTGATGAATTCAACTTGCATCCGGCGTGGCTTCGGGTATAGGTTCCGGTTCAATTTTTCGGTGTTTTAAGAGCAAAAGGACTGCTATGAAGATTTTTTTAGGTGGGAAACTTGTAGATGAGGCGGATGCCAAAGTTTCTGTGTTTGATCACGGTTTACTCTATGGTGACGGGGTTTTTGAAGGGATTCGGGCATATCACGGCAAAGTATTTTTATTGGAAGCCCATGTGAAAAGGCTTTATGAGTCTGCCAAAGCGATTGCTTTGGAAATTCCCATGAGCCAACAGGAAATGGCGGATGCGGTTCGGGAAACCTGTCGGGCAAACGATCTGAGTGAAGGATATATCCGTTTGGTGGTTACCCGCGGGGTGGGGACTTTGGGACTGAACCCTTATTTGTGCAAAAAACCGGAAATTTTCATTATTGCGGCTAAAATTCAATTGTACCCGCAGGAGTTGTACGAAACCGGTATGAAAGTGGTCACGGTGGGAACCGTCCGCAATCACCCGGAAGCGATTAATCCCCGGATCAAGAGTTTAAACTACCTCAACAACGTAATGGCGAAAATTGAAGCGATCAATTCCGGCGTGCTGGAGTGTATTATGCTCAATGGGCAGGGGCAGGTTGCGGAAGCTTCCGGCGACAATATTTTTGTGGTCAAAGACGGGGTTTTACGTACTCCGCCGGTCTGGTGCGGCGCTTTGGACGGGCTTACCCGCCGGGCCGTAATGGAGATTGCGGAAGATGCAGGCTACACGGTCAAAGAAGATGTGTTGCAGCGTTATGATTTATTCACCGCCGATGAAATGTTCCTTACCGGAACTGCGGCCGAAGTCATTGCGGTAACTGAAGTCGATCGTCGCACGATTGGCGAAGGAACGCCCGGTAAAGTGACTTTAGACCTTCAAGCCCGTTTCAAGGAATACGTCAAAGAAAATGGCGTCCCCATCATTGACGCATGAAATGTGACCAGTGTGAAAACTCTGCCTCGGTGCACCTGACCCAGGTGTTGAACGGTAAAATGCAAAAGCTTCACCTGTGTGAAGCTTGCGCGCAAAAAATGGGGGTGGGGCAGGGTTCTTCTTTTTCGATGTCTGATCTCCTTTTGGGAAAAGGGGTGGGGGAACCTTTGTCCGGAGGTCAAATCGCTAAAACCTGTCCGGAATGCGGTTGGACCTTGCGCAAAGTGAAAAAAGTGGGGCGCCTGGGATGTCCGGGCTGTTACCGTGCGTTTGAAGAGGAACTGGAAACCTTGTTAAAATCGATTCATCGGGAAACCCGCCATCGCGGCCGGCGTCCACAGCATTTGGAACAAAAAATGAATCTGCGGGACCAAGTGGAAACGCTGGAGGCGGGGATTGCCAGCGCAATTGAAGCGGAAGAGTATGAAAAAGCCGCCGCGTTCCGCGATGAACTCAAGCAGTTGAGGGCCCAGGCTGCAGAGGAGGCTTCCCATGACGATTGAAGAATTGCTGGACTGCCCATGCACTTGGTTTTTTGATCATGATCCCAGTGATATAGCGATTAGTTCGCGCATCCGCCTGGCCCGGAATCTTGAAGGCATTCCTTTTCCCGCCCATGCGTCCGAAGAGCAGCGAATGGATGTACGCCGGCACAGTTTGGAAGTTCTTCAGGAGAATACCCATTTTAAAGAAGGATCTTTTTTTGAATTGGACGGGTTCAGTGATTTTCAAAAGGCTTTGTTGTTTGAGCGGAGTTTAATCAGCAAAGATCTGGCGGCGGAGAGTGCGCAAGGGGGATTGGCGGTCAGCAAAGATTTGCGGGATGTGGTGATGATTAATGAGGAAGACCACCTCCGATTGCAGGTGATGCGTGCGGGGCTGTGTTTGGATGAGGTTTGGAAAGAAATTTGTTCTGTGGATGATCATTTGGAAGCCTCCATGGAGGTCGCGTTTTCCGAAGAGTTCGGATATTTAACCTGTTGTCCCACCAACACAGGTACGGGGATGCGGGCAGGGGTGATGTTGCATTTGCCGGGTTTGGTGCTGATGGAAGAAATACGTCCGGTAATCCGGGGCCTGGGAAAAATCGGCTTGGCGGTGCGGGGATTGGGCGGGGAAGGAAGCGATGCAGATGGCTTTTTGTACCAAATTTCCAATCAGATGACTTTAGGGCGCAGTGAAGAAGAACTTATTTCAGAAATTCAGGAAGTGGTGGCGGAAATCATCACCCACGAGCAGAATGCCCGCCTGCGTTTGGAGCAGTCGAAACCGGCCTGGTTGAGGGACCGGGTCGGGCGTGCCTACGGGGTATTGCGCAATTCACGGGTTTTGGCCTCCAAAGAGGCGTTGGATTTGCTGGCCATGATCCGTTTGGGCCTGGCATTGGATCTTTTAACCTGGGATGAATCCCACCAGGTGGAGCAATTAATGGTGGATGTTCGGCCGGCTCACCTGCAAAAATGTGCCGGCCGCACACTTAATACTGAACAAAGAGACATTTTTCGTGCAGAATGGGTTCGTTCCAAGCTTGCCGAATTGAAGAAAGGAAGTAGACTCTAATACAATGAACAACTTTACTCCAAGAGCACAACAAGTCTTACAATTGGCCCGCAAAGAGGCGGATCGTTTCAACCATGGCTATGTCGGTACCGAACATTTGCTGCTGGGGCTGATTGCCCTCGGTCAGGGAGTGGCGGTCAATGTCCTGCAAAGAATGGGCATCGATCTTGAAACCGTACGTTTGGAAGTGGAAAAAGCGGTAGGTGTCGGTCCGGAAACCAAAACCATGGGCAATGTCCCTTTTACCCCCCGGGTGAAGAAGGTCTTGGCTTTGGCAGGCAGTGAAGCCCGTGCACTTAACCATTCATATGTGGGCACAGAGCACATTTTGCTGGGGCTCCTGCGTGAAGGCGAAGGGGTTGCGGCCCGGGTGCTTAAGAATTTGAACGTGGATCTGGAAAAAACCCGGATTGAAATCATGAAAGAGCTGGATCCCGGATATGATCCTACCGAGGATTCGGCCATGGGGTCCGGAGAGGGCATGGGCCCGGAAAAATCTCCGGAACAGGGAAAAGAACCGGGGAAACCCAAAATGCCTGCTCTGGCGACTTTTGGCCGGGATCTCACCGAAATGGCCCGCAAAGGTGAATTGGATCCGGTGATTGGCCGGAGTGAAGAGATTGAAAGAGTGATTCAAATTTTATGTCGCCGTACCAAAAACAATCCGGTGTTACTGGGTGAAGCGGGGGTAGGAAAAACCGCGATCGCTGAAGGCCTGGCGCAGGTGGTTGTGGATGGCGATGTGCCGGAATTGCTGCTGGAGAAAAAAGTGGTCACCCTTGATTTGGCTTTGATGGTTGCCGGTACCAAATACCGGGGACAGTTTGAAGAACGGATTAAAGCGGTGATGGATGAAATTCGCAAAGCCGGAAATATCATTCTGTTTATTGACGAACTTCACACCATCGTGGGTGCGGGATCTGCGGAAGGGGCGATGGATGCTTCGAACATTATTAAACCCTCGCTTGCCCGTGGGGAACTGCAGTGTATCGGTGCCACGACCTTAAATGAGTACCGCAAATTTATTGAGAAAGACTCCGCCCTGGAGCGTCGTTTTCAATCGGTGATGGTTAACGAACCCAGTGTGGCGGAAGCGATTTTGATTTTGCAGGGACTCCGCAAAAAATACGAAGAGCATCACCATGCCATATTTACGGATGATGCGGTTCGCGAAGCGGTTGAGTTGTCTTCCCGTTATTTGACCGACCGTTATCTGCCGGACAAAGCGATTGATTTGATGGATGAGGCCGGAGCCCGCGCACGGATCACAAACATGACCCGTCCTTCCGAATTGAAGGAAATGGAAGCGCAGATCGAAGAGATCAAAACCAATAAAGACGAAGCCATCGAATTACAAAAATTCGAAGAGGCGGCTGCGTTGCGCGATGAAGAGCGTGAAGCCCGCGAAAAATTGGAGTCTGCTTTGCTTGAATGGCGTAAAGCCCGAGATGAGCAGGTGACGGAAGTGGGAGAGCAGGATATTATGCACGTGGTCTCCAAATGGACCGGTGTGCCTTTGACCCGTATGGAAGATACGGAAATGGCGCGCCTGTTGGATATGGAAACGGTGTTGTCCAGCCAGGTGATTGGCCAGAACGAAGCGGTGGGTGTTATTGCCAAGGCACTGCGCCGGTCCCGTGCAGATTTGAAAGATCCGAACCGTCCGATTGGTTCCTTTGCTTTCCTCGGACCTACCGGGGTAGGGAAAACCTTGCTGGCGAAATCGTTGACCGAATTTATGTTCGATGATCCCAATGCGTTGATTCAGATCGACATGTCCGAGTACATGGAAAAATTTGCCTCTTCGCGGATGATTGGATCTCCTCCGGGATATGTGGGTCATGATGAAGGGGGACAGTTAACCGAACAGGTACGTCGCCGTCCCTACAGTGTGGTGTTGTTTGACGAAATCGAAAAAGCACATCCGGATGTAATGAACCTGTTGTTGCAAATCCTCGAAGAAGGTAAGATTACGGACAGTTTGGGACGCACGGTCGATTTCCGCAACACCATTATTATTATGACCAGTAATATTGGTGCGGAATTCACCAAGAAAAACACCGGTCTCGGATTTACCACGCCGACTGAAAATGGAAGTTATGACATTCTCAAAGAGAAAATGGTGGACGCAGCCAAACTGATGTACAAACCGGAACTGCTCAACCGTATCGATGAGATGATCGTATTCCGTCAGTTGACCCGTGAAGATGTGGGCAAGATTTTGGACGTGGAACTCACCAAAGTGCGTGGACGCCTGGCTTCCAAACGCCTCACCTTACGGATGAGTGATGAAGCCAACGAATTCCTGATCGACAAAGGATTTGATCCGGAATATGGCGCCCGGCCTTTACGACGCTCGATTGAACGTTTTCTGGAAGATCCGCTGGCGGAAGATTTGCTGCGCGGAAAATTCGAGAAAGATCAGATTATCGAAGTGACTGTAGAGGATGACCACCTTCATTTTGAACAGGAACTGGCTGAAACCAATTGACCCTGCT
>CAKZLZ010000159.1 GCA_937127435.1 uncultured Verrucomicrobiota bacterium
TTTGCCGCCGGTTTCAATAACTGCGTATGCGCTCATAAGTTGTCCTTTAAAAATATCCCGTAGGAATAGAGGGTAAATTGAAGGCTGTTCTTATGGACATTTTTTGCGAAAGGTCAAGGTTAGATCGACAAAAAAACACGATTGAACCTATTATTGCGGGACCCGCCTGCTTCACGATTCAGAAAAGGCAAAGGATTTTGACTTCTGGCGCGCTTTGGCAGCCCGAATCAGAGGAAAAGTCCTGCCGCCGGATTACCGGTTTCTTCCTCAAATCCATAGCCTAAATTCTCTAAAAACCTATCAAAATCACCTTTTTCTGAGGCAGGAACCTGTAGTCCCGCCAACACCCTGCCAATATCCGCACCCTGATTCCGATAATGAAACAGGGTAATATTGCAACTTGCAGGCAAAGACTCCAAAAACCGGGCCAATGCACCGGGCCGTTCGGGAAATTCAAAGCGGAAAAGGCGCTCGGGTTGATTTAAGGGGGCGATTCCACCCACCAAATGCCGCAAATGCAACTTGGCAAACTCATCACCGGTCAAATCCAGGGTTCGGAAATCCTGTTCCTCAAGTTGATGAATCAGGGCGCCAATCTCATCAGGTCCTTCCACCTGCACCCCCACAAAGACCTGCGCCGCTTCGGGCCGGGCGTAGCGGTAATTAAATTCGGTGATGCCCCGTTCCCCAAGGACTTCGCTGAAGTTTTTAAAGCTTCCGGGTTTCTCCGGAATGGTAACCGCGAGCAAAGCCTCTCTTTCTTCACCAAACTCCGCCCGTTCCGCCACATGACGCAACCGGTCAAAGTTCATGTTCGCACCACAGGTGAGCGCCACCAGCGTTGGCCGGCCCTCTTTGTGGTTTTTGCGCCAGGCTTTACAGCCTGCCACTGACAGGGCTCCGGCCGGTTCCAGTATCGTCCGGGTATCTTCAAATACATCTTTAATAGCCGCACAAATAGCATCGGTATTCACCGTTACCATTTCGTCCACCACTTCCTGACAAAGATCAAAAGTGTTTTTTCCGACCTTTTTGACCGCCACCCCGTCCGCAAACAATCCCACCTCTTTCAGTTCCACAATTTTTTTCGCGGCCAAAGAGGCGGTCATCCCGGCCGCATCATCCGGTTCCACCCCGATAATTTGAATTTCAGGATAAAGCGCTTTTAAACAGGCTCCCACTCCCGCAAGCAATCCACCCCCTCCCACCGGGATGAACACCGCGTCTATTTCCGGACCGTGTTGTCGTAAGATCTCCAAGGCGATGGTCCCCTGCCCGGCAATGACTTCCGGATCGTCATAGGGATGAATATATACCATTCCTTTTTCGTCCCGCAACCGCTCCGCTTCCCCCTGGGCTTCCTGATAGCTGTCACCGAACAACACCACATCCCCTCCCAAATTCTTCACCGCATCCACCTTAATACTCGGTGTGGTTCTCGGCATCACAATGCAGGCCTTAATTCCCAGTTTACGGGAAGACATCGCCACCCCCTGGGCATGATTGCCCGCAGAAGCACAAATCACCCCGCAGGCGCGTTCCGCTTCATTCAACAAGCGAATCCGGTTATAGGCCCCGCGGATTTTAAATGAGAAAACGGGTTGGGTATCTTCCCGTTTCAGTAAAACATTGGCATTTAAACGCTGACTTAATCGGGGTGCGGGCTCCAAGGATGTTTCCACTGCGACATCATAGACCCGGGCTTTGAGAATCCGGTCGAGGGTTGATTGTAAAAGAGAAGATCTTTGCATGCACTGCTCATGACAGATTCGGGAGGGGAATTCAAACCAACAGTCTGAGACTGTCAGTTTCGTGATTCATTTCCCTTTTTACAAAATTTGCGTGAATTAGTATCGATTTACAGATACAGGCCCCCAGCTATGCCCGAAACCGATGAAGAATTAATGCGCAGGGTCGCAAAATCACATGATGGAGCCGCATTCCGTGAGCTCATGAACCGGCATCAAAAGATTTTGGTGAACCATTTCATTCGTCGTGGCGTATATCAGGAATATGAAGACCTCGCACAGGAAACTTTTTTCAAAATATACAAGGCCCGTAAACGATATCGGACAGATGCCCCTTTCCGGAGCTGGATGTTTACCATCGCCCAAAGGGTCTGGATTGACCACCTGCGTAAAAGCGGAAGAAGGAAGACCCGCGAAAATGCGTATAGGGAAGAGCCGAAACCGGAATTTCTTTCTGACCAACCCATGCAGGGACATGATCTTGACTGGGCCCTGGATCAGCTTTCAGCAAGCCACCGGGACGTGGTCGTGCACTCTGTTTTCGACCAACTCAGTCATGCCGAAACTGCCGGGATCCTGGGCATTCCCGAAGGAACGGTTAAAAGCCGCCTCCACAATGGACTCAAACAATTACGGGAAATTTTTAACGCGGAGAACCCATCATGAATCCTGATACTGATTTTCTTCCTCCCGCGTCGGACCCGGAAATTTCTCCTGCGTTTCAAGATGAGGTTATCAACCGCATTCATCACTTTCACCGCCGCCGACAGCGGATGGTGAATCTGGTGGTCTTTTGTTTGGTGCTGTCCGTTTCGTTTTATATCCGGAGAACCAAAAATGCATATCGGGAAATACCCGTAAAGCAGGATACCAGAGTCGCATCAGCAGCCAAAGGCGTGGATTGGCTGGTAGAGGCCCAAAATGATGACGGGACATGGAATACCGGCAACCTGGGGGGGCATGCGGCCTTTGCCGACGGTGTCAGCGCTCTCGCCACCTTGGCCTTATTAAACGCACCTGATCCCGTGAACCGTGATGTTTTGGAAAAGGCGGTGAATGCTCTGGAACAAAGCATGGGCGATGCGCATCGGAAAACCTTGCAAGGACCCGAGTTCTATAATTGGGTTCTCAGCCTGCATACACTTGCCGAAGTCGAGAAACAGATGCCGGACCCGGAGCGCAAAGCGCTGTTAACCCGATCCTACAACGATCTGCTTAAACGGCAGCTCGCGGATGGCGGATGGGGCTATCTTGATGAACAGCCGATGGGCTATATTCAAAACGCCAGCTCCAACAGCGCAGTCACCTGGTGGGTATGCAATCTGTTGAAAAACCGGCCGGCATTAAAAGTGCCCGGGGCTGAAAATGCGCTTGCGCGTGGAAACCAATGGTTGAATGCACGCCAATTGTCAGACGGGAAAATTGCCTATCAATCGAACGAAGCTATTGTCGCAGACAAAGAAGATGCCTTGTTCTGGATGAACGCTTTGCAGGGAATGAAACCCTTAGCTTTAGAGGTCGCAGGTCAGGATGCATATCGGGATTACTTTAGAACCGCCGTGGTGCAAGCGGATGCAGACTTAAAAACCATTCAAAAACAACAAACCGAAAATGGTTCCTGGACCAATCCGCAAGACCGTTGGTGGCGCGCGGGCGGGCAAGTGTACCTCACAGCTTTGTCGGTACTCTCCCAAGTACCCAAAGGGGTTTAACCTTTTAGCACCCCACGATTTCACAGGCTCCTACATATCCCAGGGGAAATCCACGGCCTGACCTGTGGGAATCTTTTCCGTTGATTCCACGGTTTCCCCTGCCCGACTTTTACTTCCACCCGATGCTGCGGGAATACCGGGCTCCTCTCCCGGATTTTCCAATTCTTCAACTTCAGCCCCTTCGCTCCCGGGTAAAACAATTTCTTCGGGCATCGCAGGTTCCGGTGGTGAAGCGCTTTCTGCTTCAGGTTCTGCGGCGGATGCTGATGCGGCTTCGGTTTCTGCGGGAGCGACGGGGGTTTCGGGAGAGCCTGCTCCCGGTTTCTGCGGGTCCACTTTTTCAAGCTCACGTCCCGTGCCGTCAAAAATTGAAGTGTCCAATTCCTCTTGCGCATAAATCGCAAATCCCAAAAGACAGCTGGCAAATAGAATCCTTTTCATGCTTTTATTACACGCCACTATTAGTCTTCCTGCAACCATAAAATGGCATAGGGTCCCAGTTCCACATCCCCGGAAGTGGATATGGATTGATCACTAAACAGGTCCTTCAGAAAATGGGCAAAGCCGGCGGCCCGTAAAGGGCGAAGCGGAACCATTTGGTTTGCTTCGGAAAAATTGGCCAACACGATCAATCGGTTGGCGTCATGCCAGCGGAGGAAGCCCAACACATGAGGATTTTCACAATCCAGAAGTTTCATATGATTTCCCCGCAGGGCTTCGGTTTGTCCGCGAAGCTCAAAAATCGACTTCATATTCTGATGTATTTCCGTTCGAACCCCGGAATTTTTTTTCCTCTTTTGAACAAGACGCCAATCCATGGAAGGACGGTGAACCCAGCGGCTGTCATCCACTTTGTCGGCATCTTCGACATATGCATAATCATTCAGCACCCCCCATTCTTCTCCCATATAAATCAGCGGAATCCCCCCAATGCTGCACAGCACCCCGTAGAGCATTTTAATCCGGGAAACGGCCATATCTATCAGAGTTTCATCCTGAAGCTTCAAGCCCTGCTCCAAACCGGCCAGTGAGGCCATGGTGCCGCAAACCCGCATGTCCCCGGTTTCTTCATTTTTTTGAAAGGGAATTCCTGAGGCAAAAGATCCTTCAAAATCTCCGGTATAAAAACGGTTCAGAAAATCACGGTGTCCATCCGGATCGATCCCGACAGCCCAGGCATCTCCGTTGTCAAAAGACCAACCGATGTCATCATGCCCCCGCAAATAATTCACCCACACCGTGCCGGCCACCAGATCATGACGATGCCCCAGGGTTTGACGTAACAGACCTGTATTCCGGGTGGCTGCAGATTCCCAAAGTAAAGCCATGAGGGTCGGATTATAAGAAAGCTGGCATTCTTTGGGGCTGATATATTTCACCACTTCATCCGGATGAACAATCGCTTCGGATTTAAACACCAACCCGGGAGCCGCGATTCGGCAAACCGCATTAAACGCCTGGATCAATAAATGGGCCTCATCCAGATTTTCACAGTTGGTTCCCATCTTCTTCCACACAAAAGCGACGGCATCCAGGCGGAGAATTTCCACCCCCGTGTTGGCCAGAAACAACATTTCTGAAACCATGGCCCGAAAAACTTCGGGATTCGCATATTTTAAATCCCATTGGAAATTATTAAAGGTGGTCCATACCCAATGTTGCAAACCGGAATGCCAGCTGAAATTCCCCCTGCGAATAGTCGGAAAGATTTCCCGGAGATTCTCTTCATAGCGGTCCGGAATAGTGCGGTCCGGATACATATGGTAATAGTCCATATATTCCCGATTCCCCTCTTGGGCCTGAAGGGCCCAGGCATGCTGATCCGAAGTGTGGTTAAATACAAAATCCAGAACCAGCGAAATTCCGTTTTCCCGAAAGGCATCCGCGAGCTCCCGCAAGTCTTCCATACTCCCTAATTTCGGGTCAACGGAGCGGTAATCATTAATTGCGTATCCCCCGTCACTTTGCCCTTCCCTGGCCGCAAAGAGAGGCATGAGGTGTACATAGGTCAGCCCCAGTTCTTTAAAGTAGGGAATGCGGGACTTTAGCTTTTTTAAATCATTACTGAAGAGATCCACATACAGCGAACCTCCGCTGACCCGTTCTGACAAATACCAGCCGGGATCATTTTCGCGCCGGAGATCCAATGCATATAAATCATCGGGTCGACTCAACCAGCAATCCACCGCCGTGAGCAGAATGTTTTCCAAGTAATAGAAAAAATCGTAATGGTGGCCGTACAGTCGATGCAAAAGACTGAAGAGCGTGAGCCAGTGCTCTTCAAGCCGATGATCAATCACCTCAATTCGTTCCGCATCATCAATGCGGGAATCAGACGAGAGCGCCTCAATACGCTCTATGATTTTAGGACGCAGCCTTCTGAGGGAACGTTCCGCTTCATAAGCAAGATCCATCTCAAGCATCTTCAGCGACTTTCTCGTTGGGTATGGTGATGGTTTCGAGAAAATTGTAATATTCAATTCCTTCGATAATTCCTCCCGCATGATGCGCTTGGGCAAAGTATACTCTCGGATATTTTTTCAGCTTCTCCAGTTCCGGACTGTAGTTGCCCACCACCACACCCAGGGTGTTTCCGGACAGCATTTCTTCATCATTGCCGGAATCCCCGGCGATAAGAATGTTTTCCAGGGGAAACCCCCATTTGTAGGCCATGTGACGAATGCTTAACCCGCTGCCGGCCCGGGAAGGAATAATGTCCAGATACATTCCCAGAGAAGAAATGACTTTGGCCCGGATCTTGTTCTCCCGCATGATCCGTTTGATTTTACCCAGACTGGGAGCGATCTTCATATCCACTTCATAACTGATTTTAAATGTGGACTGCTGGGTTTCATCCTGAAGAAACAATCCTTCAATGCCGCCCAGTACTTCGTGAATTTTCACGGGATCCCAACGGTAATCAATGTGTTTCCTCCAACTTGTATCCAAGGTGTAATGTTTGCCGTAATAGATTTCCGTTCCCACCGAGGTAATCAGGACTTCAGGGTGCGGCATGTCATACTCTTCAATGAGTTTGATGACTTCTTCATAGCGCCTGCCGGTTGCGATTCCGAATCCGATGTTGTCCTGCGCGGAGGCGATCAGGTCAAAGAAACGCAACAGTTCATCGTCATTCCCGGTTAAGGTATTGTCCACATCCGCAATGATCAGCCGATCAATTTGCGGAAGCCGCCGGGTGGCTCTCCCTCTGGCAATTTTCGGAACGTCGATGACCCCTTCCAGAATTTCATGCAGATCCCGCATGTAGCGGTCACAATGCCGTTCCCATGAGTAATGTGCATGCACATTGGTTAAACCGGCTTGCGACCATTCCTGCCATTTTTCAGGTTCCAATAATGCCTGCATCAAAGCCTGCTCGATTTGTTTCCCGTCAAAGGGGTCGACCAACAGTCCATTATGACAGTTGGCAATAATATCAGAGGGGCCGCCGTCATGGGTGGCCACAATCGGACATCCACTGGCTGCAGCTTCCAGCAAGGTTAACCCAAACGGTTCGGTCATTGCGGGATTCACAAAAACACCTTTTGATAAAGTAATCAATCTATAGAGAGCCGGCACATCATCGGAAGAATGAAATTTAGGGTAAGCCACTTTCCCGTAAAGATCATAAACGTCAATCAGGGTGAGGACATTGTTCATCACACGTCTTTGTCCGGAGGGCATTTCCCGAATGTCTTCACGGCAGCCCATAATCAGCACCAAATTCGCCGCCCGTTGTAATTGCGGAGATTCGCCATACACTTCCACGAGTTTTTCTAAATTTTTACGTTCATCCGGACGTGCCATGGCCACGATCATGGGTTTGCTGCTGTCATCCAGGAAACGGGTAATCTGCTTGGCAATCTCCGGTTCAGGCTCCCCTTCCCTCGGCGGGTGGAAAGAGGCCAGATCGACGCCCGGTGGAATCACTTCCATTCGTTCCGGAATGTAATTTTCGTAAATCTCATACTGCTCTTTCACTTCCTGATGGGTGCTGGTACAGATCAATGAACAGGTTTCCAACGCAAATTCTTCCGCTTCGATGCGGGTGGAAATATTGTAGCGTTTTTCGATTTTCTCCATGGGCGTTCCCGATTCAAGCAAACGCATTTGTTTGACCCGGCCCAAAGAATGTCCGGTGAAAACAAAGGGCACTCCCAACAGACGGGCCAACTGCCCCCCCCCGTAACCGGCATCCGCATAGTGACCATGAATGATGTCCGGTATGGACCGGTTTCGTTGAAAATAATTAAGGCACTGATCCACAAACATTTCCATGTAGGGCCAAAGTTTGGTTTTGCTGAGATAACGACGCGGCCCGAACGGAATCCTCACAATGTAGGCTTTGTCCGCAATCTGCTCTTCCAGTTGTGCGTAGTCATCTGACACCCGATCATCAATTACCTGCCGGGTAATCAAATCCACCCGTTCCACATCTTCCCTTTCGGAAAGCGCACGCGCGAGTTCCAGAACATAACGGATTTGCCCGCCGGTATCTTCATCTTTTCCTAATTCCATGTTTTCTCCACGAATTAATCCATGGAGACTTATTAGTGAAATCCGCAGTCCCTTTTTATCTTTCATGTAATATCCTCATCTCTATGTTATTCTTATACACTATTGAAAAACCTTTATTTTATAGCTGTTTTATTGTAACGTGTTTCTATGTCCAAACTCAACAACCAATCTGAAATCATCCGGAAAGTACTGGCAACCGACTTGGACGGCACCCTTATACCTCTGCCTGATTCCGAAGAAAACCAGTCGTCACTTGCAGAAATCTCAAAAGCGTTTGAAATCAAAGATCTGGTGCTGATCTATTGCACCGGCAGACATTTCGAATCCGTGGTCGACGCCATATCCATAGAAAAACTTCCCCGGCCCGAGTGGATTATCTGTGATGTGGGCACCTCCATCTACCGGATTACAGATGGCCGGTACATTTCTTTTGAAGCCTACAACAAGCATCTGGAAGATCTCACCCATACCTCTTCCCGGCCAGGAATGCAGAGTCTGCTTGAAGGCCTTCCCGGTTTAATCCTTCAGCAAGAGGACCATCAACAGGAATTCAAACTGAGCTATGAATGTGAGAGTTCCCGAACCGATTCTTTGGTGGAAAAAATCAATGAACTTCTTCATGATTTCAAAATTCCTTACGAAGCCCATGGCAGCCTGGATCCTTTTCTCAACTGTGGACTCATTGACCTTTTGCCCCGAGGGGTCTCCAAAGCCTACGCACTAAAATGGCTGGCTCAACATGCCGGTTACGGTGCGGATCAAGTGATTTATGCCGGTGACTCCGGCAATGATTTTTTGGCCTTAACCAGCGGGTGCCGGGCGATCCTGGTTGCCAATGCCGGCAAAGAACTGACCGATAAAGTCAAAGCGGCACTCAAAGCGAAGAAAAAATCCTATGCTCTTTATGTGGCAAAAAAACAGGCCACCAGTGGGGTGCTTGAAGGCTGCAGGCACTTCAAATGGATCTAATCGTTGATGAGGGATTCTTTCAGGATTCCAATACGGCCCGCACGTCAATTTTCCCTGCCCTTCCAGCCGAAAGCTGAAGATGATTGCCGGCGATCCATTCTCCATCCACCTGCAGACGTGAGATCCCTTTGCAAAGTCCATTCGGGTTCTCCACTTTGATCTGAATTTCCCTTCCCCGGAATTGCCTGACTGCCGTAAAGCCTTTCCATGTTGAAGGGAGACAAGGGTCAATTTTTAAACCATCTTCTACTGGCTGTAATCCGAGGATCCCCTGCACCATTGCCACATAATTCCAAGTCGCAGAACCGGAGAGCCATGAAACCCTGCCGCTGCCTTCACGGGGACTGTAGCGGCTGTGGGTGCTTTGACAAACCGCATAGGGTTCCACCTCCCGTAACTCCGCCCGGTCATTAAAAGAGGAAGGCAGAACATTCATCAAATATTCATACGCCCGGTCCCCTAATCCCAATTTGGCCAAAGCCAGGATTCCCCAACCCTGGGTGTGATTAAAAATTCCGGCATTTTCTTTCATGCCGGGATTAAACAGTCGGGCCAAACTTACATTCGGATCAGTGGATACATACGGGGGAGCGCATAAAATCACCCCATAAGGCGTGTTCAATTCCCGGTGCAAAGAATCCATCACTTGCCGTGCGCGGTCCCCTTGCGCATGCCCGCTTAAAACCGACCAGGTTTGCGGGTTCATGAAAATACGGCCTTCTTCATTTTCCTGAGATCCGAATTTCATGCCATCATACCGGTAGGCACGCAGATACCATTCACCATCCCAGGCATATTTTTCCAAACGCTCATCAAAATCTTCCAGTACGCTCCCGGCCCAATCAGCTTCTTCCGTTTCCTTTAAGCGGACACATAAGCTTCGGTAGACTTCCAGACCAAAACGCAATTGAAAGGCCACAAAGACCGACTCTCCCTTTTCTCCCAACCGGACACAGTCATTCCAGTCCGCATGCAACCCGCAAGGCAATCCGTGGCTGCCACAACGTTCCAGATTAAAATTCAGGGCCCGGCGCAAATGTCCCAGTACCTTCGCTTCACCCTGATCCGCAAAAGGAAGAACCTTTTGATAAAAATCGGTATCTCCGCTTTCATTCACGTATGCGGGTACGGCGTTAAACAACCACAATCCGTCGTCGGAACGATAGGCTTCCGGTTCTTTTTCCTTTCCCGGAGTATGTTCAAAAGGCTGCACCACAGGTTTACATCCCCCGTTGGCGTATTGCCCGGTTAACAACAATTCCAAACTGGCACGGGCTTCAGATGTAACCAGTGAAGAGGCCGCAACAATATCCTGTAAGGTATCACGATACCCCAAGCCATCCCGTTCACCCGCATAAACCAAACTGGCCGTCCGTGACCAATAAAAAGTCATCAGACTGTTAAAGGGCGCCCAGAGGTTTGCCATGTGGTTAAAAGAAAGATCCGGTGTTTCCACCTGCAAAGTGTTGAGACGTTCGGCCCAGAAGTTTTTTACCTGTGCGAGGGCTTCTTTTCTAGAGGCGGCATCCGCCATATTCTTTTGAACCTGCACCCCTTCGGCGTCCGCCGCGCCCACCCCAAACAAACAGGCGAAATTCACATCCTCACCGGCCTCCAAATTCAACGCCAACTCAAAGGCTCCACAAGGCATATCCCCTCCGGCCTCTGCACCTGAACAACTGCCGCGGAGAACCGCTTCGGGTCTGGCCTTGTTTCCGTGCCTTCCAAGAAAACATTCCAAATCCGCATCAAAGTTTACCGCTTCGGCTCCTGCCAGGGCAAAAAAGCGATGACGTTTTTGATCCTTATTGGTGAAGTGTTCAGGGTCTTCCGGCATATTGATATTGGATGCAATATCGATAAGACCGGGGGCTGCCAGCCGGGTGGTGGAAATGTACTGATTATATTGAAGATTGTTTGCATCATCTTCGGCATTATAGTTGCACTGCGGTTCAATAAAGGGAAACAGTTTCAGTTTGCGGGACGAAGTACTTTTGTTGAGAACGCGAATATCCCACACTTCATAAGTGGCCCCCAGAGGAATGAAATAGGTCACTTCAATTTCCAATTCCCGATAAACCGAAGTAATGCGGGTACAACCAGGGGCATGTGCACATTCACTTTTAAAAAGTTCCAAAGGTTTGGCCACCGGCAACCAGGATGCAGACCACATATCCCCATCCTCTTCACGCACATACAGGTAGCGTCCACACCATTCCGCAGGGGATCCATTGAATTGAAAACGGGTCAGTCTTCCCTGCGCTGCCGACTTATAAAACGTATAACCCGCAGCATTGTTGGTGATAACCCCGCCGAATTCGGCACTCCCTAAGTAATTGCTCCATGGGCGCGGCGTGTCGGGGCGGTGAATCCGGTATTCCTGATGGTCTGAGTCAAATGTTCCAAAGTTCATACCTTCCCATACTGTGAGAATGGATGAAGTACAATCCCGCTTTCCCAAATTGTCTTTGCCTTATACAAACATTGCTAAAAACATGCTTTTAAAGATCAGCTCTCCATATTATATCAAGACTGCAACACCGCAAATACTCCACAGAAACCTTGTTTAAAAGCCCTACTGGTTTTTTCGTTTTCATTCTTCGTGCAAATTCCGCTTCACTTTCATAGAGAAAAACACGCATCCTCAACCCTTCAAGTTTTATAATGTCTGTTATACCCACATTTGATTACAATCAACGCCTCTCAGAACTTCAAGCGGCGCAACAACAAGCTGTAAAAACTAAAAATCCCGGGCAATGGCATTCAACCAATTGGTATTGCAAACACCAAAACCCGGTGGTGACTCCAGCCCATGTTCCATTAACCTGGCGCTACAATCTCCACCGCGATCAGAACCCCCTTTTATTGGAAAACTTACCCATTCAGGCCACCTTCAATGCGGGAGCGCTTGAACGCGATGGACGCATTGCCATGATGGTCCGGGTCGAAGGGCATGACCGGAAATCATTTTTCGGACTGGCCTGGAGTCAAAACGGCATCGAGGGATTTGAATTCACAGACCATGCGATTGTGATTCCGGAAACTGAAGATCCCGATGTGAATGTTTACGATATGCGTTTGGTGGAACATGCGGACGGTTGGGTATACGGACTGTTCTGCACAGAACGGAAAGACCCTGACGCCCCCCATGGTGACCTTTCCAGTGCCGTCGCTCAATGCGGAATTGTCCGCTCCAAAGATCTGGTATCATGGGAGCGTCTACCTGACTTGAAAAGCCACTCTGCACAACAGCGTAACGTGGTTTTGCATCCTGAATTTGTAGAAGGGAAATATGCGTTTTACACCCGTCCGCAGGATGGATTTATCGATGCGGGTTCCGGAGGAGGCATCGGTTGGGCTCTCTGCGATGACATCACTTGCCCGGTGGTTGGTGAAGAAAAGATTATTGAATCCCGTGCGTATCACACCATCAAGGAAGTGAAGAACGGACAGGGCCCCGCCCCCATTCGATCCTCCATCGGGTGGATACATCTTGCCCACGGGGTGCGCGGTACGGCCACCGGTCTCCGCTATGTCCTCTATGTTTTTGTTACCGATTTAGAAGATCCAACAAAGATAATTTATAGCCCCGGGGGCGCCTTCATTGTCCCGGAAGGTGATGAACAGGTCGGAGATCTCTCCCATATTGTTTTCAGCAACGGCTGGGTAAGCAAAGATGACGGTACTGTATTGATTTACTACGCCTCCTGTGACACCCGTATGCATGTCGCCACCACCACCCTGGACCGCTTGATCGCCTATTGCAGGCAAGTGCCTGAAGATCCACTTCGTTCGTTTTCATGTGTTGCGCAGCGGAATTCCCTGATCGACAACAACCTGAATGAAAGCAATTGAAATGATTACGACTTTTCAGCATCCACCCGCTTGTAACTTCGCTGCAAATATCGATCTCCGCGTTGACGGAAAATGGGTGGAAGTCCTGAGAACCGAAACTGCAGATTTCGCCAATCTTATTTTTGATCCCTCTAACGGACCCGTCGAAGTCACGGTCATTTATCATGACGGGCGCAAGGTAAATGAAGTGGACATTCGACCTTGGAACCGAAACATAAAAGCTGAAATAAACGAACATACCTTCAGCTTCATATTGACGCAGCCCGATAAATTAAGCCTGGAAATTGAAGGACGCCCCCCCCTCTTCTTTTGGGCAAACCCGCCTGAAACCGACCGGCCCGACCCGGAAGATCCTCATGTTTTATGGTTCAAAGCCGGCGAAATCCATGAAGCGGCAGAATTTACCATTCAAGACGGCCAAACTCTTTATATCGAAGGCGGTGCTGTTCTCCGGGGAGTGGTGCGCACAAAAAACACCCGGAACGTCACCCTCCGCGGATACGGGATTTTAGATGGGAGTAACGATCTCCGTGGAGGAAGAAGGTTCCAACACCTTGCGCGTTTTCATCATTGCAGGGGCGTCACGGTAAGGGATATCACCATGATTGAACCCAGCGGATGGATGCTGGTACCGGTGGCATGTGAAGAGGTTGAGGTCTTTAATCTCAAACAAATCGGTGAAGTGGTAAGTTCGGATGGTATTGACGTCGTGGGATGTCGGGGAGTTCACATCCATGATTGTTTTCTTCAAAACAACGACGATTGCGTGGTCATCAAAGCCCTGCATGTCAGTGCGAAAAACAGCAATCCGGATGCTTGTGACGGAAGGGAGGACGTCGAAAACGTATTGGTTGAAAATTGCACCTTTCTGAATGCACCCTCCGGCAATGCCATGGAAATTGGACATGAACTCAACACCCCCCGGGTGCGGAACGTCATTTTCCGCAATATCGATGTGTTATGTGTACATGGACAAGGCGCCGTGTTTTCCATACACAATTATGCGCAGGCCCTGGTGGAAGACATCTGCTTTGAAGACATTCGTATCGAACACTGTTTCGATAAATTTTTAGATTTCCGTATTTCCAAATCCCGTTTTAGTGTGGGGGAAATTACCGGGCGCATCCGGAATGTAACCCTGAAAAATATTTACTGGCATACCACTCCCAGCAACGCCGGTTATACCACCTCCATGATTGGCGGATGGAGTGAGGAAGCGGATATTCAGGATATTAAATTCGAGAACATTCAAATCGACGGAAAAGCCATCACTTCTCTGGATGAACTTGAGATCACCACCCGCTACGCCAGTGGGTTGCAACTCCTCTGATTCGCCGGGAATTCAGGGGAGAATCGAGGGTTCAACCAAAAGATTCTGCCCGAAAGATTCATCGGCCAACGGTTGATGACGCAGTTTTAATTCCAACAGACTCACGCTGGCCCGGCCCACATCCTCCAAACGAAGATCCGCTCCCTGTTTCCCTTCGAATGGCGGCAGAGTGTGAAGGGTATGAACCACTGCATCTCCCTGACGGCCATTCATTGTAATTTTTGCCGATTGTAATTCGTTGATGGTCACCACCGCATCCGGAGACAATTTGCATAGCGCCTCAAGATGAGGTTTTGTAAAAGCAGGAGGCGGGGTTAAAACCCGTATGCGCCCCTTCGGTGACATGCGGGCGTGCGCAAGTGCGGCACCTAAAAGAACCTGATCAGACCGCAATTCCTTTTCCACCGGCAAAAAGCAAACAATCCGATCAAAATTCAAAAGCAGTTTTTCAAGAAGTTTCGACATGGCCATTCGAAGATCGGGTCGAACCATATCCCCGGGAACATCCCGTAAATATCCACAATGCACTTCGGGAACACAACTCTGGTCGAACAGTTCCAAAGGAAGTTCATGACGGGACTGACCGAGAATCATCCCCCGGATGCCCCGGGCCCGTATCACCCGGTTGAGAGCATCCGCTGAGGGGTAATCCCTGAGCGAAAACGGGTCGACCCGGTAACCCAGAGCTTCAGCCCTTGAACAAACCCCGCGCAAATACAATTTTAATTCAGGTTCGGCCGCTTTAAGATCGTCTGCGACAAATGCCAGTACCCGTCCGGTGTCGCTCCGGTTTTTAGACCAGCGGCTCGCGGCAATTGCGGAAAGCGCAGGATCCGGCCGATAGCCCAAGCGCTCTGCAATGGCCCGCACCCGGTTCCGGGTCTGCTCGGAAATACGGGGATGACCATTCAAACAAAGACAAACCGTAGACACATCCACGCCCGCCTCTTTTGCAATATCCCGTTGGGTGACTCTGTTTTTCATCCCCGTATCTAAACATAAAATTTCACCTGAAGTCAACGGGTTGAACCAACAGAATCTTGTCAGGAGAATGCGTGTAAGGCATGATGGCTCTCCATCAAATTTGAGAACCCAATCTCCGGTGGAAAAAGATCCTTTTATGAAACCCACAATCCAAAAGAGACACATGATGACTGAAAAACCCTATGGACATTTTGACGATCCGAACCGTGAGTACGTAATTACCCGCCCGGACACCCCCCTGCCCTGGCTGAACTTTCTCGGGCAGGACGATCTCTTCGGTTTGGTCACCAATTGTGGAGGCGGATACACCTTTTACCGGGACGCAAAACTTCGCAGGCTGACCCGCTATCGTTATAACGACATGCCATACGACAACAATGGCCGTTACCTTTACGTGAAAGACGGTGACACGGTTTGGAACCCCACCTGGAAACCGGTACGCACAGAATTGGATCGCTACGAATGTCGTCACGGCCTCGGTTACACCGTCATCACTTCTGAAAAAAACGGCGTCGAAGTCGAAGTGAGATTCACGGTACCCAATGGGGAAACGGTTGAACTTTGGCAAACCACCGTGCGGAATAAATCCGGAGTGGCCAAGGACCTGAAATTATTCAGCTTTATCGAATTTTGTTTTTACGAAGCACTGAATGATGCCACCAACTTTCAGCGGACCTACTCCATCGGTGAAGTGGAAGTAGATGAAGGCGTAGTTTATCACAAAACAGAATATCGTGAACGCCGGGATCATTACACCCTGTTTGGCTGCACCCGTCCTGTGGATGGATTTGACACCTGTCGGGATGCCTTTGTCGGAATTCACAACGGGTTACACGACCCGCAGGTGGTGCAGGCAGGCCAGGCCCAAAATTCCATTGCCCATGGCTGGAATCCAATCGGATCCCATCAACTGAATCTACAGCTTGAACCGGGTGCGGAAGAGTCCTTCACCTTTATCCTCGGATATGTGGAACATGGACCTGACAACAAATTTGATACCCCCTGCGTGATGAACAAATCCAAAGGCCAGGCCATCATGGCCAAGTATGCGGACAATGCGGTCGTCAATGCGGCATTCGATGATGTGAAGGCCCGCTGGGAAGATCTGTTGGGCAGCTTCCAGATCGAAACCCCCAATGAAGTCATGAACCGCATGGGGAACACCTGGAACCAGGTGCAATGTATGGCCACCTTTAACCTGAGCCGTTCAGCCTCCATGTACGAATCGGGAATTGGCCGGGGAATGGGCTACCGGGATTCCAATCAGGACCTCTTGGGCTTTGTGCACTTGGTGCCCGAAAAAGCACGGCAACGCTTGTTAGACATCGCGGCCACCCAGATGTCCAGCGGTTTGTGTTTTCATCAATATCAGCCCCTCACCAAAAAAGGAAACGCGGATATTGGCGGCGGATTTATGGACGACCATCTGTGGCTGATCCTTTCCACCTGCGCTTACATCAAAGAAACCGGAGATGATTCCATTCTGAATGAAGTCATCGGATATGCGGATCAACCAGATAACGCCAAAGAAGGCAGTCTGTTAGACCATCTGGAATTATCTGTCCGTTACTGCCTGGACAACCGCGGGCCTCACGGCCTGCCATTGATTGGACATGCGGATTGGAATGACTGCTTGAACTTAAATTGTTTCTCTACCGAACCGAATGAGTCCTTCCAATTGGCCGGACACGGTGCCAATGATCAGGTGGCGGAATCACTGATGATCGCTGGCCTGTTCTGTCACGCTGCGGATCTGTTGGCCGGTTTGTATGAGCAACTGGGCAAAGCGGATGATGCGGCAAGGACCCGAAACGGATATACGGAAATGGTGGAAGCGGTGGACAGCCACGGATGGGATGGGGACTGGTTCCTCCGCGCCTACGATGCCTTCGGTACTCCCGTTGGTTCCAAAGAAAACAAAGAAGGCAAAATCTATATTGAAAGCCAGGGATGGTGCATCCTCGGCGGTATCGGTTTGGAAGACGGACGGGCCCGCAAAGCCTTGAACAGTGTCCATGAACATTTGTACTATGAACACGGTTGTGTGTTACAGCAACCCACCTATTCCGAATACCATGTGGAACTGGGCGAAGTCTCAAGCTATCCACCCGGATACAAAGAAAACGGCGGTGTGTTCTGCCATAACAATCCCTGGATCCATCTTTCATTAATGAAATTGGGCGAAGGCGACCGGGCGCTGGAATATTACCTGTCCGTTTGCCCGGCAGCCAAAGAATCCATAATCGACACCTACCGGGGTGAACCTTACGTCTACAGTCAAATGATCGCAGGGAAAGATGCGGCCACACCGGGTGAATCCAAAAATGCCTGGCTGACCGGAACCGCGGCCTGGACGTTTCTTACCGTGAGCCAGGGCTTCTGTGGCGTGCAGCCGGACTACAAAGGTCTTCGACTGGATCCCTGCCTTCCCTCGGATTGGCCGGAGATCAAAATCACCCGAAAATTCCGTGGGGCCACCTATAAAATCACCGTGAAAAATCCAAACGGCCAATGCCGGGGTGTGAAAAGGTTGACCATGAACGGAACGGCCGTCGAAGGGAACCTTATTCCGCTGGCGGCCCAGGGAGAAACGGTCGAAGTCGTGGCCGTGATCTAAGTGAAAAATACGGAGAGGTTCGAGAGTTTGGATATGCAAATCTATAGAAATCTAAGATTTGATCATTGAACGAAGTCAAAAGTTTGTGATATAAGGAAAAATATTCTTTCTCATTCATTTTAAAGTCTTCATGCAAAAATCCACTCCGAACCTTCTCTTCCTTTTTACGGACCAACAACGTTTTGATACCATTCATGCGCTGGGAAACCCGTGGATCAAAACACCGAATCTGGATAGACTCTGTCGCGAAGGCACGGCCTTTACTTCGGCTTACACCCCGGCCGCGGAATGTGTGCCGGCGAGGTGCTGCATGATTACCGGTCAATACGTCAACCAACACGGTTGCGGATCGAATGAACAGCATATGCCCCCAGAAGACTTCCCGACTTATATGTCACGTCTCAAAGAGGCGGGGTATCGCACGCATGGCGCGGGGAAATGTCACTTCACCCCGAATCCGGAGGCGCTCCGTGGATTCCAAACGCGTGACATGTCCGAGGAGGTTCCCGGTGAAGTGGAACGCAACGATTACCGGGACGCCGTCCGGGCGGCCGGTTATGGGCATGTAGTGGAACCTTTAGGTATCCGTGGAGAAATGTATTACATTCCCCAGCCTTCACAACTTCCCGCAAAGTATCATCACTCCCACTGGGTTGCAGACCGCTGTATCGACTTCATCAAAAACGAAGAAGATAGCGAACAACCCTGGATGCTCTATGGCGGGTTCATTCACCCCCACCCGCCTTTCGCACCACCCAATCCCTGGCACAAGCTTTACCGGGCACCGGACATGCCCCTTCCCCATCTTCCTGAAGACGACGGCTCCCTCACCTGCTTTATAAACCGGTTCCAAAACCGCTATAAATACCGGGACCGTGGAATGGATTTAAACCTCGTTCGTTGTATCCGAGCCTACTACGCGGCCTGCATCAGCTTTATGGATCAGCAGGTCGGCCGTATTCTGGATCAACTGGAAGCATCAGGAGAACTGGACAACACCTTGATTGTGTTCTCCTCCGATCACGGGGAACTCTTAGGGGACTTTGGCTGCTTTGGAAAACGAAGTTTTCATGATGTTGCCAGCCGGGTTCCGCTTATTGCCCGCTTGCCCGGACGCTTCCCTGCCGGAAAACAATGTACCCTTCCAGCCAGCCTGGTGGATATTGCCCCCACCTTCTGTGCGGCCGCCGGACTCGATAACGACCCGAGCTACGACGGAGTGGATTTAGCGGAACTTGCCAACGGCAGCTCATCTCGTGATACTGTATTTTTCCAATACAACCGCGGAGAGAATGCGTTGGTGGGGAGTGTAAATACTGAATACAAATACGTCTGGAGCGCGCCCGACCAGCGTGAATATCTCTTTGCCCGAGAGGATTCACCGGAAACCCGCAATCTTGCAGATTCAACCGATGTTAACGAAGCCAAGAGTCACCTGAAAAATAAGTTGCTGGCCCATCACCTTGCCGGAAATTTCAGAGACGAAATCCTTGAATCGGAAAAATCATTTCTCAAAGTTCCGGTTCGGACAATGCCTGCAGATCCGGATGCAGGACTGATCTTCCAGGATCCAGGCGGATTTAAGTTGGATTTACCGGAAGGTTACCTGCCTGAAAATTCGAACTAATCGGGATCTTACTCCGGCTACAGCGCATCAAAAATTGAGAGATATTTTTCAATGACCGAATCCATTATTCGATGACTTCCTTCTGAAATCACACAACGTTTCGGGTCGGCTTCGAACCAGGCCAGGGTGTCGCGAATCCCGTTCTGAAATGATATTTCCGCTTTGTAAGCAGGAACGACCCGTTTGATTTTTGAATTATCGAAGATGGTGCTGACCGCCTTGTTCCCCAGAAGGCTTCCCTCCATTGACTTATCCATTTTAGCAATAAAAGCCGAGGGCACATGTACCTTCACTGCGGGACCCGCACCGGCGGCAATACTCACCGCATCATAAATTTGATTCCAGGTTAACAACTCATCCGAAGTGATATGGAAGGCTTCCCCTAACACCTGCTGATTCCCGATGAGCCCCACAAAACCCTTCGCGAAATCCCGTGAATGGGTAATCGTCCACAAACTCGATCCGTCCCCGTGAACCAGTACGGGTTTCCCTTGCCGCATGCGTTCAACGATCGCAAAATCCTCCCACCCTCCAATCGCAACCGGAATTACCGTTTCATACGTTAGGGAAGGTCTCACGATGGTTACCGGAAAATCCACTTCCCGATAGGCCTTCATACAGGCTTCTTCACAGGCAATTTTATTTCTCGAATACTCCCAATAAGGGTTTTTCAGCGGGGTGGATTCAGTAATTACCGGTTGAACCAAAGGTTTTTGATAAGCACTGGCGGAACCAATAAAAAGATATTGACCGCAACGGCCATTAAAAAGTCGAATGTCCCGGGCAATCTCCTCCGGTTTAAAAGCAATGAAATTTGCAACCGCATCAAAATGATGATCCCCCAGAACTTGCCGGACCGACGCTTCGTCATGAATATCCCCAATAAGCGAGGTAACCCCTTCAATGCCAAAATCTGACAAAGGCCTTTTACCCCGATTGAGTACAAATACATCATGCTGATGTTGTACGGCCAAACGCACGGAGGCTGCTGAAATATTCCCGGTTCCACCAATAAATAATATTTTCATAGGCGTCCATCATATCACACCCGACAATAAATTGGCAAAACCAATATTATTTAGGATCCCAATACTTCGTATCTTTGCCTTCAAAATTTTTCAGTTTGAGATAATCACCTTCTCGTCCCTGAATATACTCAGGACCCACCGGAACTTTCCCGCCTCCACCGGCAGTATCCACCATATAAGTTGGAACCGCATAACCGGTGGTATGCCCATGAAGTGAACGGATCAGCGCTTGTCCATCTTCAACCGAAGTTCGAAAATGGGCACTACCCTGAATGGGGTCACACTGATGCAAATAGTAGGGTTTACAACGCACCTTCAATAAGCCCAGGTTTAACGCCTTCATGACTTCGGGATCATCATTCACCCCTTTCAGCAATACCGTCTGACCGCCCATGGGGATACCGGCATCTGCCAAGCGGTTGCAGGCCTCTTGCACTTCTACAGTCAACTCATCCGGATGGGTAAAGTGGATACTGAAAAAAATGGGGTGATATTTTTTAAGAACCTGCAACAACCCATCCGTGATACGGGACGGCAAAACCGCAGGCACTTTGGTGCCAATTCTTAAAAATTCCACATGGGGAATTTCGGCCAAACGGGAAAGCACCCATTCCAAGCGTTCATCGGAAAGTATCAGAGGATCTCCGCCACTCAACAGCACGTCCCGGATCTCCGGATGCGAACGGATATAATCCAGTGCTTTTTCCCACATTGATTTTTCAGGCAAAAACTCTCCCCCTCCCACCATGCGGGCGCGGGTGCAATAGCGGCAGTAGGTCGCACAAAAATCAGTCACCAGGAACAAGGCTTTATCCGGATAGGTATGCACCAACCCGGGAACCGGGCTGTGCGCATCCTCCCCGAGAGGATCTTCACACTCATCCCCTGTCACCTCAAATTCTTCCATGCTCGGAATTTTGGTTCGGCGGAGAGGGTCTGAAGCGTCAAATCGATCCAACAAGGAGGCGTAATACGGGGTGATCCCCAAAGGAAGCAGTCCCTGTCGTTTTTGAATCGCCTGCCGTTCCGAATCCGTAAGTGTAAAGATCCGTTCGGCGCCCTCTAAATCCCGGATACGGTGACGCAATTGCCAGCGCCAATTCGACCATTCGTCATCACTGACTTCGGGATAGAATGCTTGTTTAAATTTTGCGACGCGGGGATCCTGTTTCATGGCAAAGCAAAACCGGACCCGTAGGCCCGGTTTATTTCGTTAAAAAACGATTTAGTCCAGCAAGGGAAGTTCAACACTGGCAATATTGTCATCGTTGTCGCTGTCTTTCGAATTGTTGCCTCCCCATTTCCGATCTCTTCCAGAAGAAACTGCGACGGCGCTTTTGCGATGATCAGAAGATCCGGAGAGGTAAGTAATCCTTTTGTCCCCGTTTAAATCCAAGATCACCTGATATTGTTGATCCCAGGGATCCAGGTAAGTGCCGTCATCTGTGGGCACATCGGTTTCGAGAAAGACGATACGTTTGTGGTTCAGTTTATGTCCATTGTTTACATTGTTATCATCAATCGCCATCAACACGATCAGTACATTTTTAGAGTACTGTTCATTGGAAGTCCCCACAGTGTTGTCCGTAGTGTTTGCGCCCTGCACCACCGGTAGCTTTCCGTTATATTCATTTTTATAGGCGAGAATCGCGGTTTCAATATTTTGACAAACCGTCTTCGCTTTGGCTTTTTTCGCGGTCAGCATTGCGGAGCTGATGGCAGGGAAAAGAAGTCCGGCCAATAACGCAATAATCGCGATGACCACCAGCAGTTCGATGAGGGTAAAACCAAGTTTGGGGGATGTTTTTTTCATAGTTGTGTTCCTTTTTAAAGTTGCCCGTTTCGGCTGGTGATATCGTCACCGTCACCGAAGGTCGTACTGCCATTTGCCCCGTTGGCTCCGTTGGTACCGGTACTGCCGATTAAATAAATAAACGGGGTGGATTCATCATATTCATAAATAATGCCTTTTCCCCAGGGGTCGATAAAATAATCCGTGCCCGAATCCGTCGCAATGTTCACGATGTCAAACAGAGTTCCCGGATATTTGTCTTCGTACCAGTCCATAAATCCATCCGGATCTGTAGCTGTCGTTTTATATAATACCAATACTTCACGACCCCCTACGGTGCCGGAAGGAGGATATTGGCCATTATCGGCTTTATACAACTCGATTTCCGTCATTAGACCCGCAATCTCGGCTTTGGCTTTCGCTTCAGCTGCATTCCGTTGAATCGAACCGGAAACCCCGATGACGATCCCCATTAAAATTGCAATGATGGACATCACCACCAATAATTCCACCAAGGAAAAGCCCTGTTTTTGTTTGTGAGTTGTTTTGCTTTGCATCATAGACTTCTCCTTTAGGATTCTGTAAGTAAATCCTACACGAAATTATACCCGAGGTATAGTTCTTTTTCCTTTAACCTGTCATGCCTAAACCTGAACTTTCTGAAATTAGCGGTCATGTAGAGCGCGTCACTTTCCATTCGGAGGAGACCGGTTTCGCCGTGCTTAAAGTGGAAGTCAAAGGCGAAAAGGAATTGGTGACGGTGGTGGGAAAAATTCCCAACGTCAGTGTGGGTGAGTTTTTGGTGGCGGATGGAGAGTGGACAATGGACCCCAATCACGGCAAACAATTGCGGGCCACCACCATCCGCACCTCCCCTCCGGACAGCCTCGCAGGTATCGAAAAATTTCTCGGATCCGGTTTAATTCACGGTATCGGCCCGGTCTACGCCAAAAAACTGGTCGCTCAGTTTGGTAAAGAGGTCCTGGATGTGATTGATACCCGATCCGCCCGTTTGCAGGAAGTTGAAGGCATCGGCCCCACCCGGCGCAAACGAATTAAAGATTCCTGGCAGGAAGTGAAAACCGTACGTGAAATCATGACCTTTCTCATGAGCCATGGAGTCAGCACCGCCCGTGCCTTCCGCATCTACAAAACCTACGGCGAAAAGGCCATGCAAAAGGTTCAGTCGAACCCCTACTGCCTGGCCCGGGATATTCGGGGCATCGGTTTTAAAACCGCCGATCAAATTGCGGAACATTTCGGCATTGATCAAAACAGTCCCCTGCGCGCCCGTGCGGGACTCGAACATGTTTTGCTGGAAAGCAGTACCAAAGGTCATTGCGCCTGCCCCCGCGACGAATTGGTGATGAATACTTCCGCCCAACTGAACATTGAAGTAGAAGCGCTGGAAGAAGCTGTCCTCCACGGACTGGCGGAAAAACGTCTTATCCTGGAAACCAAATACACCCAAACCCCTCTGGTGTACATCGGCCCCCTGCACCGGGCGGAAATGGATCTCGCACGGGACCTGCAATTGCTCAATTCGGATAATGCCCCTTTGAAAGATGTGGAACCTGAAAAAGTGTTATCCTGGGTGCAAAGCAAGTTGGGATTTGAATTGGCCGACAAACAATCTGACGCCATTCGCCAAGCCCTGGTGAGTAAAGTCCTGATCATCACCGGCGGACCCGGGGTAGGTAAAACCACTTTGGTAAATGCTTTAATTAAAATATACGAAGCACGAAAATCAAAAGTCCATCTCGCCGCCCCCACCGGACGCGCAGCCAAACGCATGCAGGAAACCAGCGGACATTATGCACAGACCCTGCATCGGCTCCTGATTTACGATCCGGCAAACGGCGGATTTAAACACGACCGTGCCAACCCGATCAAAGGCGATGTATTTATCATCGATGAAGCCTCCATGTTGGACCTTCCTCTCGCCAATAAACTGATCGCAGCCATCCCTAAAGAAGCGGTACTGATTTTAGTGGGCGATGTGGATCAGTTGCCCTCGGTAGGACCGGGATCTGTATTGAGGGATATTATCCGCAGCGACACGGTTTCGGTTTGCCGGCTCACGGAAATATTTCGTCAGGCCGCCGACAGCCGCATCATCACCAATGCGCATAAAATCAATAAAGGGGAATTCCCCAATGGATGCACGCCCACCGATCCGGGTGATTTTTATCACATCGAAGCGGAAACGCCGGGCGAAGTCTGGAGCCGGATTCGCGGGCTTCTGGGCAAACGAATTCAGTCGAATTTCCATCTGGATCCCCGACGGGATGTGCAGGTACTTACCCCCATGCAACGCGGGGAACTCGGTGCCCGCAACCTAAACCAATCCATTCAAAAACTATTAAATCCCAAAGGCGACGGTGTAGAACGGTACGGTATACGGTATCAGGTGGGTGACCGGGTCATGCAAGTCATGAACAACTACGACAAAGAAGTTTTTAATGGCGATATGGGCATGCTGGTGGGAATCGACCGGGAAGACCAGTTGGTCTGGGTGGACATGGCCGGAAAAAAAGTCGAGTACGGATTTAACGAACTCGATGAACTGACTCTCAGTTATGCTGTCACCATCCATAAATCCCAGGGCTCGGAATATCCCTGCGTGATCCTGCCCCTGCACACCCAGCATTACATGATGCTGCAAAAGAATCTGCTCTACACCGGCGTGACCCGCGGCAAACAACTCGTTATCCTCGTCGGCCCCTCCAAAGCCATCCGCATGGCCCTGCAAAATGCGGACAGCCAAAAGCGGGTCAGTCTGTTGGCCGAGCGGCTGAAAGATCAATAGTCCGCTGGGACAGGAGTGTCCGCGCTCCACCTTTCCTGCCGGAGCGCGGACACGCCTGTCCTAGCGGTTATCCTCGACCAAAACCTCTCTTTTCAGTTCCGCCCGTTTTAGAAACCAAATCAGCATCCCTATAATCGATCCAAATACCAAAACAAAGCATGCGAAAATCACCGCAATGATCCGCTTGGTTTTGGTGTTTTCAATTTCTAAAGAAAGTATTTCACCGGTGTTCATATCGAAAGTATAAGTTTCCCAATAACCGATTTTCCGCTGACCGACAGGTGAAGGTGAAGTTCTCTCCTGGGTAACATAAGTAACGACTTCGCCATCAATACTTAAATCATCATAAGTATCCCATCCCCATAAAAAGATATCCCTGCTGAATGCAGTGTATAAATCATCCTGAGAATAAAACTTCTGAACCTTTCCTTCTTTCAGGAAATTCAGCCCAATAGCCGCATCTTTTTTGTAAATAAACTTTTCATAATTCCAGATCACCATAGCTGAAAAATTCTCATTCCAAACCATATCACTCTTAAACGAGCTCCCCCAATCAAAAGTCCAAAGTGGCTGGCGTGTATTTAGATCATAAACACCCGAAACGGGAAACGTCTCCCGCAAAGTAATCGTAGACCCATCAGGCAATTTTTGTTGGAGTTTCTCCACACGATCATTTCTCGCATCGAGGGGTAACATCACCAAAATTCGGGTTTCGTCTTCCGATATTTCAGACCACGCACCCGAACCCGCACTTAATCCCCCAAAGACCGTGGGGACCCAAAAGCAGCAGATGAGAAGGAATCTTCTCATACGGACGGTTCACTCCACCGAATCTCCGGCTCTCCCCATTCTTTCAGCTTTGCATTGGTTTTACTAAAAGGCTTGCTGCCGAAAAATCCGCGGTGGGCGGAGAGCGGTGATGGGTGTGGGGCCTCGATAACAAAGTGCCGTTCACGGTCAATTGCGACCGCTTTTTTCCGGGCGAAACTTCCCCATAAAATAAATACCAGTTTCCGGGGATGATCATTTAGTTTTTTTATCACTTCATCCGTAAAAGGTTCCCAGCCTTGTTTCTGATGGGATCCTGCCTCATGCGCTCTCACCGTGAGGGTGGCATTCAACATCAACACCCCCTGCTCCGCCCAAAAACTTAAATCCCCATTTGCAGGTGGCTTGCAGCCCAAATCGGATTCCATCTCTTTATACATATTCCGCAAAGAAGGCGGCAGACGAACATCCTCCGCCACCGAAAAACACAACCCGTTCGCCTGACCGGGTCCGTGATAAGGATCCTGCCCCAGAATCACCACCCGCACCTCTTCCCAGGGGGTCAAATCAAAGGCTGCAAAAATCTGTGACCCCGGCGGATACACTTTTTCCCCTTTCGAACGTTCCGCCAACAGGAATTCTTTTAACTTTGCAAATGAAGGATCTGAAAAAGCCCCCGATAATTGCTTTTTCCATCCACTTTCGATTTTAGGGTCAGGTTTTTTCATTTATGTAGCGGTATACATTTTTGTTGTAACGATGTTCTTAATCAAAAACTGATAATTAAGGGGGTTGATGCCGGCGAAAAACCGGTTAAAAAAGTAACAGTTATGACAAAAGAAGCCATCGAAAAACACTTCCCTCTCGAAAATACTTATCACTGGCCCGCAAACGGCGAAAGTCGTCCATGGACCGAGTTCTGGGTGACCACATTCAGTCGCGCCGTTGGACGCTTAAAACAAGTGAATATTTTGTACAGCACCGATGACGGTCAAAACTGGACGCACCGCCCCATGGAAAAATCATGTGTTCTGGGTGATCAGGATGTTTGGCATATCGGGTTGGACACCTTTCCCGCCGGAACCTGCATTCGTTATGCGATCGAAGGAACAGACCCCGAAGGAAATACGTTCTGGGACAATAACTTTGGCAAGGATCACCATGCCCGCATCGGCTCCGCAAAAGATTTGGCTTTTACAAAATAAGTTCAAAAACCAGAGGGCCCGCGTCCCCCTGGCCGTCGCGAGCGACAGATCGGGCAGGCGCGGTCCAGCAACCCAAGCCCTCGGGACGCCGGGACGGCGTCGGTCCATACCGGAGGGCCCGCGTCCTGCGGTCCAGCAACCCAAGCCCTCGGGACGCCGGGACGGCGTCGGTCCAGACCGGAGGGCCCGCGTCCCCCTGGCCGTCGCGAGCGACAGCTCGGGCAGGCGCGGTCCAGCAACCCAAGCCATCAGGACGGCGGAACGAGGTCGTACCAAAAGGTATTGTCAGTTGAGCAATGATGTGTAAGTGAAAAGATCTCATTTATGACAGCCAATCTCTCTTCCCCTTTTCATCTACTTTGCAGCCGCCCCGGTGGCGAAGAACTTTTACAACAGGAGCTGGAGGCCAGCTTCGGAATTTACAGCCAGATTGCCGCCGCCGGATTGGTGCAACTTGAAGGTCACCACCTTCCGGAAACCGCACTTATTTTTGAATGGCAACGCCTCCCCAACGCCCGGTTTTATCCTCTGCAAAAAGGAGAATCGGTTCCCGAAGCTTTGACCGAGGCCGTGTGGCAGTTTTTCGCCGATCAACCCAGTCCCTGGGCCATCCATCTCCTATCGGTAGAAGACGAGGATTCAGGTGGTTCTTCCCGCCTCGAAGGAATTGCAAGAGAGTTGATCCGTAAAGGAAATCAACGCCACCCCGGCCTCAAAAAATGGGAGCGCAAACCGGAGAAATTGTTTAAAGGCAACAAAGGCATGATCCTGCAATGGGCCTGTACGGCCAAGGGCTTTATATTTTCTGTCGCCGCACCCGGTCAGCTGACCTCCTCTGTTCCGGGCGGACGTGCCCGCATGAAGATGGACAGCCGGGCCCCTTCGCGCTCCTTTCTGAAAATTGAAGAAGCTTTTGTACGTATGGAGCACGAACCTCAGGAAGATCAGACCGTAATCGATCTCGGGGCCGCCCCCGGCGGATGGAGCTTTGCATTTGCCAAACGGGGATGCCAGGTTACCTCCATCGACAACGGACCGCTGAAAATTGAAGATGCCTGCATCCGTCGTATTGAACATTTGCACAGAGACGGACTCACCTATCAATTGGGGAAATTACAACCGCCCGTAGATTGGCTGGTGGGCGACATGCTGGTTCCTCCCGGTAAAGTGCTGGGTTTGCTCAGATATTGGGTAGACGGCAAACACTGCCGGAATTTGGTGATGAATATCAAGCTTCCCCAAACCAATCCCCTGCCCGCACTTAAACCGGTGTTAAAATGGATGGAACGCCATCCCGGCCTTCAGGTCCGACAATTTTATCATGACCGGCGCGAAGTCACCGTTTTCGGCCGGGTAGAAAATTAGGAAACCTTTTTATTCTTCTGCGGCGGCGTTAACTCATGCAGGGTCATCACCCCGGAGCCCAGAACAAAACAGGCACAGACCTGATGGGACACCGCCAGCACAATATTCATACCGCCGACGAGGGTGAAAATTCCCAGCACAAACTGAAGACTGACACTGATCAGCAAAAGGTTCATTGCCAATTTCTGCAGCCGCTGACATAGCCGCCTCATGGGTGGCCCATTCGATGTGTTCTATCCAGAGACCGTCATCGTTGCAGGAAAGCCGCCGCGAAACAAAGCCATCCCGTTTGGCGACAAAATCATTGATGGCTTCAGCCGCCTCAACGAAAGACTCGCGCGAAACACCTTCGTTCAGTTTTAAGGCCACCGTTTCGATTGTATGTTTGGTCAATTTTTATCTCCGGACTGCGGTTGATGA
>CAKZLZ010000160.1 GCA_937127435.1 uncultured Verrucomicrobiota bacterium
TGTCGGAAACTTACATTCTCTGAACACTTGTTTTGATATGCATTGAGGCAGGCCAGCCACAATGCCTCTTCCATGTAATCACTGCAAATTCCTTTCCGGCCAATTTTGGCCGCCAAAATTCCGGGGAGTCCCGGACCACATCCCAACTCCAGCCAGTCTCCATCCGGAAGTTCGGCTTTTTTTTCTATAAGGGTTTCGGCCAGAAGAAAGGAGGAGGGCCATAATTCCGCCCAGTAAGGCATGCGTTCGTCTATGACATCCGGATGTGTATTGTCTTTTTCCACCAGAGAGTTTAGCAGCGGATCGATATCGCATGCCGTCCACAGTTGCAGGGAAGTGTCACCAAAAACGTAATTTTCAAAACGCATGGGGCAAAGCGCCTGCAGTTTATCCAATGCTTCTTGTGCGGGTTGGGGTAATGGAGTAGGTGCTTGCATGGGCGTCTATTCAAAAACTGAATTGAGAAACAAGGCCAGAAAATTGTAACTGCCGTGAATGACCACGGCTGTAATGATCAAAGGCAGCGCGGTTTCAAATTGGGGGGGCTGACTCTTGCTCACAGATTCTTTCCAGCTTTTCGCAAGTCCCAACCCGGCAATAAAGCTGCATCCGGTATGTAAAAATACACAGACGGTCCATCGCCAATGGATGAGGCCTGGGGTTACATCTTGAATGTATACATGGAGGTAAAGAAGGTTTTCGATACTGGCAAAGGCCAATCCGCCCGTGACGGCACAAACGATCAACTGAATCCGGGAATCGAATTTGGCCGGATTTTTTTCCATGACCATTAATGGAAGCAGTATTTTTCCAATTTCTTCAATCACAGGACCCGCAACCACCAGTAAAAGAATTCCCGCCCCCGGATGTTGGGTGAACAGGGCGGTGAGAATGGCCAGCGGTCCCGCAAGCAAAGAAAGGTAAAAGGTGCGGGACCAGGTTTTAAGAGGGTTCTGTTTGGATTGCTGCTCCAGGAGCCAATCCCGGTAGAGTTGTCGGCCCCTGGCCGCATCTTCGGTGGATTGCAGGGGTTCCATCCAAACCGAATCTAAGGGGGAGGCGTCCTGCCGCTGAACCGGTTTTTGTAAGTGGGGTTCCGAAAAGACCGAGTCCGGAGACTCATGTTTACGCCTCATCCGATGGCTGCGGGCAGGGGAGAGATGGAACGCTGCTCTTCCTCATTTAAGGGGGCATGGGTGGTGTAAGCGGTTCCGTAGGCAATGATCGTAACCATACTGGCTCTTTTTACCATGTTGGCTTTTCCGGAGATGTCTACAAATTCCAAACGTAAATTGGCGACTGCATTGTACCCGGTCATATGGGCCTGTTCGATAACCTGCATCAGGGCTTCACGCCGGGCACGGTCCAGAGTTTTCTGATAACTGCGGATTTGACCTCCGAATATATTCTTCAAGCTTCCGAGAAATCCACGGAAATGGTCAATGCCGAGCGTGACTTCGGCGGTGCACAAGTTGGCCTGAATGCTGTGATCCGGTTTAAAAAAGCGATTGAGATCTGTGGTGCGGATATGGGCAACCGTCTGTTGTCTTTCGGATAAACGCTTTTCATGACGGGATGCGATAACGTTCCCGGAAAAGAATGCCACTGCCAGAATGAGCAGCGGGAAAATATAGGCGGCCAATACTTCAAACATGATGGCTTCAGGTAACTGAAATGGGAGGAGGGGTGCCTTCCACCGCGGCACGGGTTGTCGAAGTGGCGAGTTTGACTGCCGTGCCGTACACGTAAAGTTCAGCAGCCCCCTGAGTGATGGCACTGGTACTGAAGCGGACATTGATCACGGCATCCGCCCCCAGTTCGGTTGCTTGCGCGAGCATGCGGGCCATCGCATCCCGCCGGGCATCCGTGAGGAGTTCCGTGTAGCCTTTGAGTTCGCCCCCGACAATATTTTTAAAACTGGCCGCAATATCCCGACCCACATGTTTTGCGCGTACAACATTGCCTTGAACAATGCCCAGTGAATGGGAAATTTCGTAACCGGGAAGAGAGTCAGTGTTTACAACAATCATGTGAATTCCTTGGAATGAATACTGGGTAAAATCTACGACGCAAAGCCAGGATGACAAGATTAATATATACGCACGCCGGCCTATTTTTGACCACGATGAATGCTGAAACCCCGGCAGGGTATTTTCAGCATTGAAAGCGTTAACTTTTTGTAGAGGCGCCTGAAGATCGGGATCCAAATCTCGATAAGCCCAGCAAGCCGCTCAGACCAAGTGCGAACAGCGCGAGAGAGGCTGGCTCGGGGATAATATAAATATTGTCGAAGCGGACGGTGTCGTTGACCGAGCCAAAGCCAAACTGGGCGGCACTTGAAGTAAAAGTGTACCCGGTTTTGGAAAGTTCAGAAATGGTGGTCGGCCCGAAATTCTTCAGGGTGATGGAAAAATTTCCGGTGTTGCCGCTGGTCGGCGTCCAGCTAAACGTTGCGTGAACCCAAGTGTCGTTTGTAAATCCAGGGGTGGTATATGAGTTTAAAGAGGTATTGTCACTATCGGCCAAAACGTCGTCGCCGCTGCCCTCAAGAAACTTCGCTGAAAGAAAATCATTTTTGGTGTTACCTGCGAAGCCGCTGCCGATATTGCCAAAGACCATGACGACATCATCACTGGTGGCTTCATTTAGAGCGTAAATATCAAAACTGCCCGTGATGTTTTGGGTGACGTCAAACACGGTGTTGTTGACAAGGTATCCACCGGGAAGGTTGGTCTTTAAATACGCATCTGACGACACCTGTCCCGCCAGCCCGGCTGAGCCACCCGATCCATTACTTCCCAGACCTGCAGAGGTCACTTTGTAGGTGGCCGTTCCGGCTGTGGAAACCAAACTCCAACCACTGGGTGGCGCGGTGTCGTCTGCGGTTTCACTTTCAAAATTAAATGCAATCTCAGCCGAAAAAAGTGCCGGCAGGTAAACCCAGGTGGCGAGTAAGGAACATAATGCTGTTTTTTTCAATGTCATGTAGAGTTGGCTTTCGTGGTCTGTTGTTCTCATTCCACCATCCAGTTGGCCCGGGCTGTCAGGGCTGAATATGGGGTGGCGGAGACGGTCTTTCCCTTTTTTATATATAACGATTTTTTAAAGGGATAAACAACAACGAAATTAACTAATTATGGTGCTGATTATCTTTTTATTTAATCCAACCCATCGATGGACACCCGGGAAGGGAAAAACAGGGGAAATGTAGAGGGACTTTCGAAAATTAAGTCAGCCTGGCCCTGTTTATTTGGATGACCTGGCGGGGGACGTTGCGGCATCGATATCCCAGCCTCCACCCAGGGCTTTGTAGAGTGATATCAAATAAATGACGGTTTGAGTTTCATATGAGATCAGATTGCTCTGTTGACGATAAAGGTCACGTTGCGTGACCAATACATTGTTGAAGTCCGTTAGGCCGGCATCGTAGGCGATCAGCACCAGGTTTACAGCCTCCACCATAGATTCATTGGATTTGCGGAGATGAGAGGCACTCACCGTATTTAAATCGTATCCGGAAATTGCATTTTCCACTTCTTCCACCGCTTCAAGTACTTGAAGCTCATACCTGAGTAAATATTGTGCGGCTTTCTCTTTTTGGATCTCTATATTCCCTTTGATTTGTCCGCCATTAAACACATCCCATTGTATAGGGCTGCCGAACCCCCAGGTAACGCTCTCACTACTGAAAAGTGAATCAAGGGAGCGGGACTGAAGGCCGAAGAATCCACTCAGACCGAAGCTGGGGTAAAGGTCCGCAGTGGCCACCCCGATTTGAGCCGTTTGGGCGGCCAATAAACGTTCCGCTTTGCGGATATCAGGGCGTTGACGGATGATATTGGCGGGAACCCCAATGCCTAGAGATTGCGTAAGTTTGGGGAGAGGTTGGGGGTGGCCAAGTTCGCTTTGCAATTTGCCTGCATCTTCACCCAGAAGCACCGCGAGGCGATTTATGGATTGATTGAGCGCAATCTTGAATTGAGGGATACTTGCCTGGGTTGCTTCAAAATTTGCAGTTGCCTGTGCGACATCCAGCTTCGTGGTCATGCCATTATCGAAGCGTTCCCTGGTTATCTTCAATGTGTCAGTTTGCGATTTTACGTTTTCATTGGCAATGACAATTTGTTGTTGGGCGCTTCGGATATCCACATAGGTAAATGCCACTTCCGCTAAGAGGGTGACCAATACATCCCGGTAGTCTTCCACCGAAGCTTCATAAGCTGCATCCGCTGATTCAATGGTTCGGGAAATCCGGCCGAACAGATCAATTTCCCAAAATGCATCGGTCCCCACTTCTATGAGGCTGTGTCCGTCAAAACCATCCGCAGGTGCAATTTTATATAAAGGCCCGTCATCACTTAATTTCATTTGAGACAATTTGCCACCGACACTTGCCACCGGCATTTTCTCACCACTGGCAATGGCCAGCATCGTCCGCGATTCCCGAATCCGTGAAACGGCCACTTTCAAATTTAAGTTCTTCTGACGGGCACGATCGATGAGGTCGTTCAGGGTTGGGTCGCCAAAAATTGTCCACCAGGTTTGGAGATTCGCTTCAGGTCCATTCGCAATTTCCTCGAAAACAGGTTGAGACCATGCGTCCGGGGTTTGGGTTTGTGGCTTTTCATAGTCAGGTCCCACGGTTGAACAGCCGCAGACAAATAAAATTGCCAGCCCTGTTAATCCGCCTTGTATGAATCTTTTAGAATGTAAGGTCATAAAGCGCCTCAGGTAGCCCTTTCTATCGGAAAGGGTTGTTATTTAAATGGGTTATACAAGTAATCGAGAAAGCTTTCAGACTGTACTTCGATTTGACGAAGCAGCACCAAAAAGTCAGGTGCGCCTTTACTAATCATTGCCGCCGTACCACTCGCGCCAAATTGTAAAGGATAGTCGGGGTCGTCCTCCTTCATCCGCAAGCGAACTGTAAACAGCTGAGAACCTTTCATTTGTCCCACATGAGGAAGATGTCCGCTGGGAACCCCCTGCGCTTCACCCGCAGCCCAAACGACATTTTCAACCACCCCTTCAAAAATTTTACCGGGATACATTTCAAAAGAAAGAATTGCGCTGTCGCCTTCTTCAATATGCTGGATTCCGCGTTGGGGAATCGTCGCCACCATCCACATTTCTTCGGAATTTACAAATGCCAATACGGGCTGTTTAAGCCTGATATATGCACCCCGATATAGCTGAT
>CAKZLZ010000161.1 GCA_937127435.1 uncultured Verrucomicrobiota bacterium
GGTCTCAAATCTTTCACCGCCGTCTTGTCAAAAATTGACAAGGCCCTGGTGAATGACAGTGGAGGCATGCATTTGGCCGCCGCCGTGGGTACGCCTCTGGTCGCGGTTTTTGGCAATACCGACCCCGCTAAAACCGGCCCCCTCTCTCCGGATGCCGTGGTGATCCAACATAGCGATCAGCGGAATCGCTCAATCGACCGGAACAGTGAGGATGCAAAAGCCGCTCTGGAAAGAGTCAGCGTGGAAGAGGTCCTTGAACCTTTACTTGCCAACCCGACTCTCAGGACATAAGGAAAAGCTATGAGTCGACCTAAAATATCCGCTTGTGTTATGACCTTCAATGAAGAGCACAACATGCGCCGCTGCCTGGAAAGCCTTTCCTTTTGTGATGAAATTGTCATTCTTGATAGTTTCAGCAAAGACCGTACTGTGGAAATTTGTAAAGAATATACAGATTTGGTCACCCAGGAAAAATGGCAGGGCTACATTACCCAACGCAACCGGCTCCGCGAAATTGCCAATTACGATTGGGTCTTGTTTTTGGATGCGGACGAGGAGGTTTCCCCTTCCCTGCGGGATCAGATTCTCTTTCATTTCCGCAGTGGAACCGGCAAATATATGGGCTTTGAATTCCCCCGTCAGGTTTTCTATTTAGGCAAGTGGATCCGTCACGGGGAATGGAACCCCGACATCAAGCTCCGGCTCTTCCGCAAGGACAAAGGCTATAGCGGCGGACAGGAACCGCATGACATGGTGATCGTGGACGGACCGGTCAAAACCCTCACCGGTAAACTCTGGCATTACACCTACGATGACCTCACCCACCATCTGAATGTGGTGAACCGCTTTTCCACCATCAGCGCCAAAGAAATGTATCAGTCCGGGCGACGTTTCCATCTTTGGGATTTATTGACCCGCCCCCCCACCCGTTTTATTAAGGGCTACATTATCAAAGGTGGATTTTTGGATGGTTTGAGAGGATTTATCGTCGCTGTGATCGTTGCGTACGGGGTGGCCATCAAATACGCAAAACTCTGGGAATGCAAATGGGAGGCGATCATGGATCAGGAATACCGCCCGAAAGATGAAGACTGAAAACCGATTATTCCGCAGCACCGGATTGGTGAGTCTGGGCACCTTGAGCTCACGCCTGCTGGGTTTGGTGCGGGAAATGATGATGGCCTGGGTTTTCGGGGTGGGACTCGTCGGATCCGCTTTCGTGGTCGCGTTCACGATTCCAAATTTATTCCGGCGGCTGTTCGGAGAAGGCGCTCTGTCGGCCGCATTTATCCCCAGCTATATCCGCATCAAAAAAGATCAGGGGCCGGAAGCCGGATGGCAACTCACCCGGAATGTTCTCTCTCTGCTGATCATTGTTTTGGGCAGTATTACCTTGGCGGGTATGGCCCTGTGTACGGTGGCGCTGCAATGGGAGGGTCTTCCGGAGAAGCTCAGCGCCGTCCTCGTATCGTTACGAATCCTCTTGCCCTACATGATCTGGATTTGTCTGGCGGCAATCGCCATGGGGGTCTTAAATGCACACCGGAAATATATGGTGCCCGCCTTTGCCCCCTGTATCCTGAATCTTTTGTGGATCGTGGCCCTGGCAGGAATGCAGTTCGTCCCCGGCCTTTACGAAGAAACCAAAATCATCTGGATTTGTTGGGCCATTCTCCTGGCCGGCCTCCTCCAGTTTTGGGTGCAACTCCCCTCCCTGCGGAAACTGGGATACCAACCCGGCAAAAAAGTGGAGCCTTTTGACCCGGAAGTTAAAGCGGTTCTCCGATTGATGGGACCCGCCGCTTTGGGGGCCGCCATCGTACAAATCAATGTGGTGATCGACCGGGTGCTGGCTTTGTGGGTGGCGGATTACGGTCCGCTGGCCCTCTCCTATTCCGAGCGGCTGATCTATCTGCCCTTAGGGCTGTTTGCCACCGCCCTGGGCACCATTCTCCTGCCCGAATTTTCACATTTGGTGCAGGCAAAAGACCGGGTGAAACTCGGGAAAATGTTGGAACAGAGCATGCGGGGACTCATGTTTGTTATGATCCCGGCGGCCGCCGGTTTGGCCTTCCTTGCCATTCCCATTGTCCGGCTGGTATACGAACGCGGAATGTTTGATGCGGAATCCACCCTGCTCACCTCAAGGGCACTGGTCTGTTACGCCCCGGGGCTCATTGTTTTCAGTGCCGCCAAAATATTTGTTCCCCTCTTTTACGCCCACGGAGACACCCGCACCCCTGTGAAAATCGGTGCCCTCACCGTCCTGGCCAACTTGTTACTCAATCTGCTCTTTATCACCCTCCTGCCGACAGGCTGGAAACATGCGGGATTGGCATTGGGAACCGTGCTCTCCGGCCTTTTACAAGTTTGTATTTTGGCCTTTCTTGCCCGTAAGAAATTCGCGGAAGTTCATTGGACCGCGATTTTAATCTCCTGGTTGCGGCAGGCCCTCTGCTGCGTTCCCATGATTTCCGCAGCCTGGGCCCTCCTCAATGCGACAAACCACTGGTCTCAATGGATCTCTGTTCCGCTGGCCATCACTGCCGCCGCAGGCATTTACGGGCTCTGCGCCTGGTTGCTCCGTTGTCCGGAACTGAAGGAGTTGAGAAAGCAATGACGCAGAATTGGCACCCTCACGGCACGGATCCCGCCCCCCTGAAAAGTGCCTGGGCGATTGCGATCGGCAGCATCCTCGCAGTGGGAGTACTGTTATGGATCCTCAAACCCTTTGCGGGGAACAAAACTTCAGATACCGGCAGCGGACGAGAGATTACCATTTTTCAGGAATGGGAAGCGGAAAGTCCCATTGACCTGAATCAGGCCACCGAAAAATTAATCGAAGCCATAATTCAAATTGAAAGCCATGGGGATCCCAAGATGGTGGGGGGCGTCGGCGAACGGGGGCTGATGCAAATCCGGGAGAGCACCTGGAAGGAAGTGGTCGATAAACATTTTTCGGAAGACATTTCTTTTGACCGTGCATTTGAGCCGGAAATAAACCGCATGGTCGGACGCTATTACCTGGGAGACCTGCAAATTTTTCTTTATGCCAACCGGGAAAAATGGAAATCGGATTTACGCTCCCTCCTGCTGGCCAGCTACAATGCCGGTCCTGACCGGGTTCGCAAAAGTGGGTTTAATCTAAAACGACTCCCCAAATCCGTGCAAAGCTACGCCGAAAGAGGCTCCGCCCTGCACGATTGGTATCTCAGCGAGGATGCGGAAGTCCTGCAGGAACTCCTGCAAGACGCCGCCAACCCGGCCGAAGTCCCGGAGAAGAATTCTCAAACGCCCCTGTCACCGCAAAGGTGATCAGGAATAGGATTTTCTCGACAGAGCAAAGGCTTCGTTCTAGATCCTACTCATGGCTATGTTTCGACTCACCCTTCTTGGACTCCTCGCCGGCACCCTCAGTGTCGCACAACCGCCGCCCCCCGAAATGCTCAAAGTGGAGATTCAAGAACTCAGAACCGTCGTGGGGACGCTACGGGAGGAAAACCGCGTGCTGGAAAAAAGGAACCAGCAGCTCATGGGAGATGTGCTGAATTTAGGCAACCAAATCCGCGCACTCCAAGCCCGGTTGGCAGAGCAGGCCCCGGAACCGGTTGCGGAAACGGCCCCCGAGGAAGAACCCGAAATCACAGCCGCCCCTAAATTCGCCCTGCATCCTATTTTATCCGTCAACCTCAACTGGCACTATCTGATTGTGAAAGCCGGCAGTGAATCAGGAATCAAAATCGGGGAAAGCGGTTCCGTAATCCGCGACGGCGACATTATCGCAACGGTCAAAGTCACCGATGTAAAACCCCACCAGTGCGTGGTCCAAATCGATCTCAATTCTCTCCCCAAATCCGGGGTCTATCCCGGCAGTGAAGACAAGGTGCGTTTCCCATGAAAACCAAAGTGGAATTAACCATACCGGATTCGCTCCGGGAACATGCGAAGGGCTTGATTGCCAAAACCTCGGAAGCCCGGATGCAGGCTGTTATTGCCTGGTCACGTGGGAATGTGGGACGGGCGGAAGGACCTTTTGCCGCCGGGGTATTTGATTTGGATAGCGGACGCTGTGTGGCCGCGGGGGTCAACCGCGTCATTTCATCCGGTTGCAGTGTGGCCCATGGCGAGATGATGGCGCTGATGCTGGCACAACAAACTTTGGGCGTGGTAAATTTAGCCGAAAAAGGACGCTTTGTACTTACCACCAGTGCGCAACCCTGCTCCCAATGCTTCGGTGCCATCCCCTGGTCGGGAGTGGAGGCCATGGAATTCGGCGCCACCCGCGAAGACGTGGAAGCCATCGGTTTCGATGAAGGCCCCTGCCCCGAAAATTGGCGCGAATTACTGGAAGGCAGAAACATTCGGGTGGACGGCCCCATCCTGCGGGAAGAAGCCTCGGCAGTGCTTCAGGAATACGCCCGGAGCGGAGGAAATCTTTACTGATATGAAAGACGAAGTGAACATCAAACCGGGTGCGGAATTTACCCGTGTGGATCAGGATTTTGAAATCAGCTTGCGACCGACTCTGTTCAGCGATTATGTGGGCCAACGCAAAGTCACCGAACGTCTGGAATTGATGGTGGAAGCCGCAAAGGGACGTGGAGAAGTGTTGGACCATGTTTTACTTTCCGGACCTCCCGGACTGGGTAAAACCACCTTGGCCTACATTCTCGGAGAACAAATGGGCGTACAGGTCCGCAGCACCTCCGGCCCCGCCATCGATAAAGCCGGAGATTTGGCCGGACTGCTCACTGGACTGGAAAAAGGCGACATCCTGTTTATCGATGAAATCCACCGCATCCCCCGCGCAGTGGAGGAATATCTCTACTCCGCCATGGAAGATTATGTAATCGATATCCTGATCGACCAAGGCCCCAACGCCCGTTCCGTCCGTTTGAATCTGCCGCGGTTTACACTGGTGGGCGCCACCACCCGCACCGGCCTGCTTTCCGCTCCTTTCCGTTCCCGCTTCGGCATGAACAACCGCCTGGATTATTATAACCACGAGGATCTGAAATCCATCGTCAAACGCTCCGCCCTGTTACTCAATGTGGATATTGATGACGAAGGTGCATTGGAGATTGCATCCCGTAGCCGGGGCACCCCGCGTATCGCCAACAATCTCTTGCGGTGGGTGCGGGATTATGCGCAAGTCCGCGCCGACAACAAAATTATAAAGTCCGTGGCGGATAACGCCTTAAAAATGTTGGAAATCGATCAGTACGGCCTGGATGAGATGGATAAAAAATATCTCCAGACCCTACTGGAACGTTTTCAGGGCGGACCGGTGGGGCTCAGCAATTTGGCGGTTTCAGTGGGCGAAGAAGCCGGCACCCTCGAAGAAGTTTACGAGCCGTACCTGATTCAGGAAGGATACTTGAAACGAAGCCCGCAGGGCCGCATCGCCACCCCTTTCTGTTACGAACGCTTCGGCATGAAACCGCCCTCCTCCCAACCTGAACTTCTGTAGAGGAATGAATCATCGTCGCCGCCCCACTGTAGAGGATTTTCAGGTCTTCTTCGGCACCCGCCTCAAACATTTAAACAGCAACCAGGAATTGATTTGGCTCTCGGATCAGGTGCCCACCGAAGCGCTGGCGGCCGCCTATCCCATGGGAATTTTCCCCTGGCCCGGTGAGGATCCGAACCTTTTCCCCTGGGTAACCCCCCGGCAAAGAGGCGTGCTCCCCCTCGCACGTGGGCATTTATGCGAATGTACCCTCTGACAACTCCGCAACGCTGAATTTAAAGTCACTTACGACCAGGCGTTCACCCAAATCATTCAGGCCTGTCATCAAGCCCATAAATCGGAAAGCTGGATTCACCCCCTGATGCAACAGGCCTATATCCAGGCCCATCAGGCCGGATTCGCCCACTCAGTGGAAGTATGGCAAGACCGGGAACTGGTAGGTGGACTCTACGGCATCGACAGCGGTCACTTCTTCTCCGGTGAAAGCATGTTTCACAAAGTCCCCAACGCCGGCAAAGCCGCTATCCAGTTCTTGGTGGAGAAAAGGGCCGCCCTGGGCAACCATCTATTGGACATTCAACAATTGACCCCGCACATGCAAGCCATGGGAGCTGAAACCTGGTCACGAAAGCGGTTTTCAGATGCAGTAGGAGTTAACAAAAATGACTGACCCAACTCTCTCCGAATTAGAGCAGGAAGTCTCCCGACTTCAAAAGCGTTTGGATGCAACCGAGACCCAAGTTCGAAAAACCCGGCTTCTGGTCGGCATATTGTATTTCGGGTTTTCAGTCATTCTCCTCCTGCAAACGAAAGGAATATCGAATGTAATCCTCTCCGTTTTATACGTCTTTGGATTCATCCTCGGCGTCATCATCACGATCGGACTTATCGGGGGAGGAATCGGTATCACACTGAAGAAAATATTCCCCCGGGCTTCCGGAATCAAATAAAATGCAGAGAGGGGTGACCTTACCAAAATTTCCACCAGGGCTTCACAGACCCCGCGCCCAGCGGTTCCCAGTTAAAGTCTGATTTCCGGTGCTGAGTTCCATTTTGTTTCCCTGGGTTTGGTAATAATTAGATTTTCACAACCGTGACCGCAAAAACAGTCCATATCAATGCGATCAACGGCAACGAAACCATCAGCCAGGAAAGAAATCCCAGAAATTTCGCCCCCCGTTCTTGCGCCCGTTTGCCCAGAAGATAAATGACGCACAAATAGATCATCAGCGGCAGCCCCAAAAAGATGATATTTGCACGCACTTGCTCTGAACTCTCCACAATATTCTGAGTGATTAACGGCAGTGCCGTTTCCATTTCCGCCCATTTACGGGATAGTTTGGGTACCCAAAAAAGAAGCACGGCCAAATGACTTAAACTAAAAACGGCGGCAATAACGGCACGAATCATCAGGAAATCTCCCTCGAAAAAGTAAACGCAATAGAATGTATATTTTGTAGTGTCATCACTCTTGTCCTGGCATAAAATTCCGGTCCGGCTAAATCTTTTCAATTAAGATTGAATGTTTTCTCTTTTGTTTTGTCTATGTGATTCTTAAGGATTCTTATTCAACTTTATATAATGATGCTAAATACCTCCCACTCCAGACTCTTCTTTCTGTTTTTAACCCTCTTACTTTTTGCCGGTTGTAATACCCCCTCCGCATTGGAGCGGCGGGACCGCAAAACCTACGCGGCCATCCAGCGCTCGCTCGAAAGCGCCAAAGAAGCTGCGGGCGACGGGGTGGTTTTCTTTGAAGTGGAAAACACCAGCAATGATGGCCGGGGCCAGAAAACCCGCAAAGTGAATTTTGCCGGACTGGTATTGACTGAAGAAGGCCATCTGTTGGCCCCCTTTAATATTCCCGCCGGATCCGGCACCCGGGTGGTGGCATGGGTGGGGGAAAGACGCTACTTGGCGCGAAGCGTTAAAGTGGATGATAATTTGGGTATGACCATCTTAAAAATCGAACCGCTCAGCGATTTGACCCCCATTTCCCTGAAAGACTACCGGGAAATTGAGATTGGGGAGATGGTCTATACCGTAATTGCTACTGATGAAGACCGGGAATTCGAAAAATTTGTTTTCCAGGCCTTTTCCCAGGGAATCGTTCAGGGCCGTTACCGCCAATACAGCCTGAGTCCCATTCCGGACATTGCCAGGGGTGCACCCTTATATGACAGCTTCGGCAACCTCACCGGTTTGGTCGCACAATCCAACGCCTGGATTTTTGCCGACTTGGCCCAGGACATCGAAGAATTACTGGCCAGAGCTCTCAATGGAAAAACCGGGGCGGATCAGGACAAGTCCGAGGAAGGTTGGTTTGGCGCCATTCTCGCCCCCATCAATCCGGATTATGCCCGCCTTGCAGATTTACCGCCCAGCGGACTTTGGCTCTCTCATGTATTTGAAGACAGTGCCGCGTATGAAGCCGGATTCAGAAGTGGAGATTTGTTGATTGAACTCAACGGCTCCCCCATGCGGATGACCGGCTCCAGAGCTTACCGATACTTCCTGCAAACGTTGCGCCCCATCGAAAACGCCCCCTTCTCCGCAGTGGTCATTCGTGACGGCAAACGGGTCAAAGGAAAAGGCAAACTCTTCAAACGTCCGGAGCAGGACACCCTCTTAGCGGATGATTTAGGCATCACCGTGAGCGAAATCCATGAAACCATGGTCATTCGCTTTAACCTGAAGGAAACCGAAGGGGTGATGGTCACGGCCGTGAAATCAGGTTCACCGGCAGCCACTGGCCGCACCTTTGGAGAACCTTTGTTACGCAATGGAGATGTGATTGTATCCATCGGCGGGGTACCCACGCCTGATTTACAAAGTTTCGGAGAAGCTCTGGAAAAAATCCGAAAAGAAAAACCTTTGGTCCTGCTGGTACAATTCCAGCGGGCCTCCACCACGGGTCTCGAAGCCCTCAATTTACGTATCGGCACTGAAAAAGGAGACCTCTAATGCGCCGCCTGAACTTTTTCTTACTGACGACCTTCATCTTTTCAACCTGCCTGTTACAGGCCCAACTCCTCCCCGTCGAAGGGGACGCGTCGGAACCGGTGATCAAAAATCCCGTAGATATCCCCGAGGAAATCATGCGGAAAGTGGATCCATCCGTGGTTTCCATTCAACATGAGCGGGCAGGAGGCACCGGATTTATCATTTCAAAAGACGGATACATCCTGTCCAATGGCCACGTGGTGCTGGGCTCCGATCCCGAGCAGCCCACCCAACCCGCCAAACGCATCACCGTCATTCTGAGCGACGAACGGAAATTTTCCGCCAAAGTCCTGGGATTCTCCATGGATCCGGATGTCGCACTGTTAAAAATAGACGCGCCGGAGGGGCTGATTCCCGTGGAAATTGGAGACAGCCGCAATGCTTCCGTGGGACAACGAAGCTTCGCCGTCGGCACCCCGGTGGGTTTAAAACGAACCTTCACCAGCGGGATCCTGAGTAACATTACCCGGACCGACCTCGGCACGGAAACCGTGGTTTTTCAAACCGACGCCGCCATTAACAGCGGAAACAGTGGCGGCCCCCTCTTTGACAGTCAGGGCCGGGTTTTGGGGATCAACACCTACGCCAGCCGCGGACAGAACAATCTCGGTTTCACCATCCCCATTCACGTCGCAGAGGCCATGATTGAGGACTTAAAAACCAAAGGGCGTTTTGCCCGCAGCCTGATTCCCCTTTATTTCACCAATGAAATTTATGACGAGTTGGCACAGGCACTGCAAATTGATGGCGGGGTTTTAATTTCCTATGTCATGGAAAACTCATCCGCCGAGGAAATGGGCCTGAAGATGGGTGACATCATAATCAAAGTGGATGGCGAAGAAGTAAGCGCCCACACCAAAGCCGAATTATTGGATTTTGAATGGGAGTTGACGATACTCCCTGCGGGGACTGAAATTGAGTTTACGCTGCTTCGCGGAGAGCCCGGAGAACGGGAAGAAGTGGTTCTCAGCGGCGTACTGGAAGAATTGGAATTAATGCCCGCTTTTAACCGTCATGTGGGGGAACTTCCCGAGCACCGGTATGCGACGTTGGGACTCGGGGTGGAAAAACTCACCGATCTCCACCATGTCATTCACCAAATCCCCTCGGATGCCCGGGGCGTATTTGTAAAAACGGTGGTGGAAGGTTCCGTCGCTTCCCGGGCGGAAATACAACCCGGGGACGTTATCGATACCATTGCCGGTCAACCGATCGAAAATATTGTCGCCTTCAGAGAAATTCTGGATAGCGAGCTGGCCAAACGGGAAAAAGCCATTCCGGTGGAAATGATCCGGGGGCAACTGAACAACATTACCGCCATGGCCCCGGATTATCTGATGCATAACCGCAAGGTCATTTTAATCGTCCCCCCGGGAGAAAATCCGGATCTGGACTTGCTGCGCCGTGAACTGCTGGCAAAAGGCGCCAGCGTGCAAATTGCCACTCCCGGCAAAACCGCCCTCTCCCGGGATGACGGACTTCCTGAGTTGATTCCCGATTTGGATCTAAGCGAAGTGAATGCCGAAACCGAAGCGGATATCCTCATTTTCACCGGCGGAGAAGCCGCCAAAGAATTCTGGGACAATCCGGACATTCTCGCACTGGTAAAAGCTTCATTGGACAATGAAGGACAGGTTTTGGCCTGTATCGGAGAGTCCACCCTGTTGCCGGTTCTTGCGAGCGACGAGAAACTGGAACCCAAGATCACCCTTCCCCGGGACTTGTCCGGACAGGCGGTGATGCGCGGGGCCAGTTACACCGGTAAAGAGGTGGAATCGGAAAAAATGTTGGTGACCACCACCGGGACCGACCGCGATGTCCTGCGTGAATTTCTCCAGGAAGTCGCCAACCAACGCTAATGAACTTCCGGATTCGGCATTGGTTTTCTTCTGAACCCGACCACTTAAAGCTGGGTCGGTGGGGAGAAAAGCAGGCGGAACGCTACCTCAAAAAACAGGGAGTGAAAATCCTGGGGCGACGGGTCCGGGTGGGAAAACATGATGAATTGGACCTGCTGGCCAGAGAACAGAATCTGTTGGTGGTGATCGAAGTGAAAACCCGGTCGAAAGAAGGTCAAAGGCCGGCCAGAGATGCTGTAGACAAAAACAAGCAAATCCGCTTAAACCGGGCGGCACTGGCCTACGCACGCAAAATCAGCCCCCGTCCGGAGGGAATTCGTTTTGATATTGTGGAAGTGGTGGGCCGTCCGAAGGGACCCGCCCCCGAAATACGCCACCATCCGGGCGCTTTCGGGCTCCATCACGGATTTCGTTACTGAAAGCGAAAATCCGTGACAACTCACGTTGGCAGGCTATGGTACCTGCCGAATTTTTGGAAAAACCTTATGAAAAACATTTTTACTCTCGCTGTTCTCACTTTTAGTTTGATGATTCCACAACCCGCCTTTCCGGCAGAGATGGAGGAAATGTTCACAGATGCGTACCTCGCCATGCTGGATGCGAACAAGCTGCTTGAAGAGAAGAAACCCGTGGAGGCCCTCAAACTCTATCAGCAATCCTTGCAGACCTATCAAAGGTTGAGAGCAAGGGATCCGGAATACAAACCGGAAAATGTAGAGATTCGGATTTCCCAAATCAGCGAAAAAATTTCCAGTCTCAGTCAGGAGTTGCCAGACAGTCAGGTGGTCGAAACCGCGGAAGCCCCCAGCCCCCTTCCTGCAGAACAGGATTTTAAAGCCCTGTATTTCCAGACCCGGGAACAAATGGTCAAAGACTCCGGCCGCTTGTTGGACCTTGAAAAACGGAACATCCAAATGACGGTAACCCTTCGGGAACGCCAACAGGAAGTGGAGAAATTGAAACAGGCCGTTCAAAATTTTGAAAAACAGCTCAGCGTGGCCAAATCGGAACAGTCTCAAACCCATGCCGCACTGGAAAAAGAGGTCAAGGATCTCAGCCGTTTTAATATGTTACTTCAGGATCGCGCGGACAAACTGGAAATTACCAGTGCACAACTGGAGAAACAACGGGAAAATTTACTCGTAGACGGGGAAGGCTTACAGGCGGAACTGGCCGCATTAAAAGAGGAAAAGCGTACGCTACAAAACGAATTGCAGGAATCAAAACGGGTAAGCACCCTGAATAAACAAACCATGATCCTGACCCGGAATCAGCTTCAGGATGACTTGGCGGCCCGGGAGTTGGATTTAGAGAAAATGAAAACACAGTTGGCGGAGCTTCAATCCAAAATCAAAGACGTTTCCCTGCTCGAAGAAACTGTAATTGAAATAAACCGTCAAAACGAAATGCAATTGGCCAAACTCTCCGAGTTAAAAAATGAAAGGGATGCGGCCAAAATTGCGGAAAATGAAAAAGTGACAGCCCTGGCTGAAATGGAAGCCGGTTTAGCTGAAAAAAACAGCCGGCTGGAAAAACTTCTGCAGGAGAAAGCGGAATGGGAAGCTGCCAAAGAATCAACCCTCACTTTACAAACAGAGCTGAAAGAAAAGATCGCGGCATCAGATAAACAATATGAAAGCCTGCAAGCTGAACTGGACAAAGCGATCAAAGAGAAAACGCTCGCCGAAGAAGAACGGGCCGACGTTCTTTCTCAGCGGGGGGAATATCGTGATGAAATGAAAGCGGTTATGGGCGAGAACAAAGACCTGAAAAAACAACTGGACCGCTTGAAAAAGGACGCGAAAAGCTGGCAGTCGGACAAAAATAAATATGAAGAAGCCCTCAGTAAGTTGAAACTGGTAAATGAAGCGACAACCCAGGAACTCAAAACACTTCAGCAAACCTACCGGAAGGATTTGACCCAATTGAAAGATTTTGAAAAAAATGCAGACCAGTGGGCGGAAGAAAAAGCGGAGTTGATGAAAAAGCTGGAAACCAAAACCGCGGATATGGAGATTTTAGCCCAGGAGATCAGCAAACTCCGCACCGGGCTGAGCAAAGAAACCGTGGCCCGCGGACAAATCGAGCTCCTTAAAAACAACTTGGAGTCCAAATTATCTGCAAGCGAAGCGGAGCAGAATCGTCTGGCCCTCAACCTTCAACAAGAGTCGGACCAACGGAAACTTTTGGAAAAGAATGCGGAACAGCAACTCAAAACCATTACCGACCGGATGAATGAAATTATTGCCCTGAGGCAAAAGATTTCCAAATTGGAAGCCGAATAATTCAGGCGGAACCCTTGACGGAAGCCCGTCATTCCCCGAATGTAACTTATATGCAAGTTCCACAACAGATTGAACAATGGTTTGCCGAGTGCCCCTTTGCCATCACCGCTTTCAGTGGCGGGGTGGACAGCTCCCTGGTCGCGTGGCTGGCAAACCATTTCCTGGGTCCTGAAAAGAATTTGGCGGTGATTTCAGCCTCCCCGAGTCTGAAGTTAAGCGATTTGGATGAAGCCAAAGATTTTGCCCGGGAGAACGCCCTCCCCATCCGCATCATCGAAACCAAAGAAATGCTGAATCCGGATTACGTCCTCAATCCGGCCAACCGTTGCTTTTTTTGTAAACAGACGCTTTACCAGGAATTGGAAACCCTCGCCGCTGAATTTAATCCCTGCTGGGTCCTTAACGGCACCAATGTCGATGACCTCGGTGATTACCGTCCGGGTTTAGAGGCTGCCAGAAACTTTGAAGTCCGCAGTCCCCTCGCCGAATGTGGATTAAACAAAAAGGATATCCGGGATTTGGCCGAATCCCTGAATCTCTCCTGCTGGAACAAACCCGCCGCCCCCTGCCTTAGTTCACGCATCCCTTACGGTCAACGGGTCACTCTCTCCAAACTCCGTCGAATCGAGAAAGCCGAGGCATGGCTACAAGCCGCGGGCTTTGATATATGTAGGGTACGCCATGAGGATCCCTTCACCGCCCGGGTGGAAGTGGATGCGGACCGGGTATCCGAACTCCCTGATATACAAAACCGCCTTGAAACCGCTTTTTCTGAAATGGGATTCGAGTCAGTCATTCTCGACGAAGAAGGTTTCGTTTCCGGGAAACTCAACCGGGTATTAAAGATTAAGTAGGCCGTGTAAGGAGTCCTTGGCCCCTTCGGAACATGAAACGCCGAACGCAGTGCACATCCGGGAGAAAAGTTCCGAGTTCCATCTTTAGATGGTTCACCCGAAGCGTTTACGCGAGGAGTACACAGAACCCAACATTCAGATCCACCATCTTTCTATAAATACCTTGCACCTTGGCGGAAATTCCTTCATCTGTCCTGAATGAAAATTGTGCTCACCGGCGACCTGCATTTAGGTTGCACCTCCACCCGAATCCCTGAAGAATGGCGGCAAAGCTGCCGGACCGTTCAGGCCTGGCAATCGCTGGTGGATGCGGTCATTGAAGCCAAAGCTGATTTGTTGTTGTTAAGCGGGGATATTCTGGACCGCAGAAATCAATTGTGGGAGGCCATGGGCCCCTTGCAACAAGGTATAGAACGTCTGAGCCAAGCCGGAGTTCGTTGCCTCGCGGTCAGTGGCAACCACGATGCCAGCTCCCTTCCCGACCTGGCCTCGCAGTTTCCGGAAGAAACTTTTTTGCTCTTAGGCAAAGATGGCAAATGGCAACGGGAAACCTTATGTGTCGACGGCCACCCGGTGTTGCATGTGGACGGATGGTCCTTTCCCGCCAGTGTGGTCAGGAACGACCCCACCCTGGATTACCCCGAATCCTCCGCGCAAGACGGCATTCCGGTACTGGCCATGGTTCATGGAGATCCGGGCGTACCGGATTCAAAATATGCCCCGCTGAGCCTCTCACGACTACAATCTTTACCCGTTTCCGCTTGGTTACTGGGGCACATTCACCGTTCAGCATACACGGAGGGAAGCCCTTGGATCCTCATGCCCGGATCCCCCCATCCGCTGGATCCCGGAGAACCTGGCGCCCACCACGCATGGGTTTGCGACTTGTCTGAAGGCCGCCTTTCTCCCCCCCTGCCTTTCTGCCCTGCCCGTTTGCAATATGCGGCGCTGAAGATCACCATCTCAAGCGAAGAAACAGCATCGGCGGAGTTGCTGCGGAATAAAATTCAACAGGCAGTAGAGGAACACTTAACCGCAGCCATGAACCTGATAAGGCTTCAACTGAATGGACAAAGTGCCGAAATCGATGCCTGGCAGGAATGTGCCGAAAACCTGAAGGATTGGTCTCCCGAAAACTTCCGCATCGAAAAAGTAGAATTTTCAATCCATCCGCTTTTGGATTTAGAAGAAGTCGCCAAAGCAGGTCCCGTTCCTGAACTTCTGGTAAACGCGCTTGAAGAGCTTCCGCAGGATTTACTGGATCGATTGAACGACCTTTGTGATTCGCTGAACCGCCAAACCGTTTTTTCAGGCAAAGAACTGAATCCGCTTGAACTGTCCGACCTTCCCCTGACCCGGCTTTTGGAACAGAATTTACGCAAAACCCTGGAGCAGTTGAAATGAGTACGGCTTCGCAGGATCCCCTTTGGGTTGAAGAGCTGGAGATCCGACACTTTGCCGGGGTTCGTCCGCAACATGCGTTCCACCTGGAAAAACTTTCACCCGGAATTAATATTATTTACGGCCCCAATGGCTGCGGGAAATCCACCACCGCTAAAGCGATTCAACATTTGTTGTGGCCGGATGCCAAAGCGGAGTTCAGTGAGCTAAATTCCAAAATTCATTGGAAGCAGGACCAATGGAATCTGATCACCCGCGGGCGGGAGGTGAAAAATCTTGTAGGCTCTGAAGTTCAAAATCCACCTGATTGGGCCCCTCCGGAAACCCGGATGAGATACAACTGGTCCCTTCAGAATCTCCTGCAGGGAAAAGACGGGGAACTCGCCCGGCAAATCGCCCGCGAAATGGCGGGGGGCATTGATTTTCGTGAACTCACGGCAAGCCTCAACCTGCAAAAGAAACCGTCGGCGCCGTCCGGCCTGCATAAAGACTACCTGAATGCGGAAAAGAAACTGCGGGAGACCAAGGCCACGCAACAAGCCCTCAAGCTGGAAAGCCTCAAACTTTCCACATTGAAACAGGAATGCGCAGAGGCCTTACGACGGGCGCAACAGGCACCAAAACTTGACCAGGCCATCGAGCTCTCCGAAAAAACCGCCCAACTTCAGCAACGGACTGAGGAACTCGCGGGTTTTCCGGCCGGCATGAAAGATCTGCTCCGGGATGATGCGGATGAGCTGCAGAAAAGTGTAGATCAACTGCAAAAAATTCAGGAAGAAATAGGCAGCCTCAAGCAACAACGGGCCGCACTCGGGACCGGGGAAGAACAATGGGGCACCGTGAGCGAACAGGATTTTCAAACTGCCCGCAAAGAGCTCGAACACCATCTCAACCAAATTGAAGAGATGGAAAGGGAAGCCCGGGAAGCAGAAAAAGAATTTCTGTCTTTAGAATCCGAGCAACAACAACTTTTCAGCTCCATTGGCATTCATGCCAAAGCCGCATTGGAACTTCGGGAGGGCTTTGACTATCCGGAAATCCAGGAATGGATTCAGCAGATGTTTAAAGTCATTTCGTTGCAGGAGCGAAGCAAACTGTTGCAGGAGGCGGCCCCTGACTCAGAGGGCGCTTTACCGGAACGGGTGGATATTGAAACCCTGCGGGAAGCCCGGCGGAATCTGGAGGCATGGCTCAAGGGCAATCTGCCACCGAAGCCAAGCTCGCTTGCCGGCTTTATTTACAGCGCCTTTCTCCTCACCGGTATTCTGATCGCATTGATCCTGATGAGAACCCTCCCCTGGTACGGCATCCTTCTCGTCCTTCCCGGGATAGGGCTTCACCTGCATTTTCAAAATAAATCGGACCTCAAGCATGCGGAGGAATTGAAATCCCGGTATCCTAAGAGCTTACCGCAGCCTGAAGTTTGGGAATTGGATGCGGTACGGGATCTCCTCCCTGAAATCGACGGACTGATTCGGGAAAGCTACGCCCGTGATTTAAATGAAATAGATCAACGGCGCCTCGAGGATGTGCAATCAGAACTCCGCCAGGCAGAAACCGGGCTTCACGAGTTGAAAGCAAAGATGGCCGCGGAAGGACTTGATCTGCAAAGCGATCCCATGTGGATGGCACATTTTCTGCAAACGGTAAAATCCTGGAGGGAACTGCGAATCAAAACCCGGGTAGCGGAGGAACGTTGGAATTCTCAAATCGAAGCCAAATCCGAAGTGGAAGTCTCGCTAGGGAAACTCTTGCAGGAATGGGGGCACCGGGACGCGACCCTTTCCAAACAAGTCGCCGTAAATGATATCTGCGAACGTATTCAAACAGAAATTTCCCGACGTCATCAGCAAGCCAGTCTGGATATAAACAGCAAGCACCTCCAACAGCAACGCGCAGAAAAAGAAGCGGAGATCGCCAAACGTTGTCAACGGACCCACTTATCGGAACCGGATATTCGCACCCTCAAAGAAAGAGTCGGGTTGATCTCGAAATGGGAAGAAGTATCCAGGCAGTCTGAAACTTTGAACGCCCGGATTTCTGAACTCCGTGAAAAGCTGGCTTCGGATCTGCCCTCTTTGCCTACTGATGAGACGGAGCTGAAAGCAAGACGGGAAGAATGTGCGCAATCCGTACTTGTGGAAAGAGAATTGCGGGAACAGATCAACCGGCTGGAAGAACGGATAGACGGTCGCAAGAAAGGCAGTGAAGTGCATGAAGCTGAAGAAGCCTTGGCCGAAATTCGTGAAGAATTGCTTCAGCAGCGGGCTCACTATGCAGGAGCGCAGGCCGGCATCGAAATATTGAATTGGTTGCAGGAAAAATGCCGAAGCCGTGACCGCTCCCGGGTGATGGAAGCGGCCAACCGGAATTTAAGCCTGTTCTCGAAGGGCAGTTTGCAACTGCATTTGACCGAAGTCGGCAACGGAGAAGAGTTTTCGGCATCCACTGCCGGTTATCCTCCCCAACCTTTAAACCGGCTCTCCAGCGGGGAACGGACACAATTACTGATGGCCGTGCGCCTGGCCTTCCTCAGTCTCAATGAACACGCCCCCCTGCCCCTGATGGTGGATGAGGCTTTGGGAACCACGGATGATGCCCGCGGTGAAGAACTGATACAGGCTCTCATCGAAGTCAGCAAGCAAGGCCGGCAATTGTTCTATTTCACCGCCCAACAGGATGAAGTAAACAAATGGCGTCAGGTCATGTCTGAAGCAGGGGTAGAAGGTCATTTTGTGGATCTGGCCGCATTGCGGGCAGAAGAACAGGCCGCCCCACTGCCTGAAATGATGGCACACAAAACGACGACCCTGAACCTCAGCCGTCACTTGGATGAACCCCTCGCGGATTGGGGCAAACGTCTGCAGATACCCGCATGGAATCCACGACAGGTTTTAGAAGACCTTTCACTTTGGTTTTTGCTTCATGAAGAAATAGAATTGCTTCACACACTGTTTAACCGGGGCATCAAAACCGTCGGTCATTGGATCACCTACGAGCAAGCAGGTGGATTAGAAAACTGGGTAAATGAATCAGATCGGGCATCCGTGAACCGCAGGATCGCGGTGGCAAAGAATTTACAGGAAACCTGGGTAATAGGCCGTCCCCCGCCGGTTTCCATGCCGGTAGTGCTCATGAGTGGAGCCGTCACCGATAAATTTATTGACGGAGTTAGCCAACTGATTACCGAAGTCGATGGGGATGCCGGAAAACTGATCCAGGGCTTACAAGACAAGAAGGTTCAGGGGTTTTATAAACAGAAAATAAATGATCTGGAAAGCTACCTGCGTGAACAAGGCTATTTGAGTGAGATCCCGGCCCTGACAGAACATGAGATCAAAGCCCGGGTCTTGGCCACACCCGAAGCCTCCAAACTCGATGCTGAAGAGTGGAGCTTGTTGACGGACTTCATCTTTTCGTAGTTCCATCTGTTGTGGAGTGCGCACGCGGAGTGAAGAATGAACGGAGCTTGCGCTTTGTTTCAGGAAGCGAGAGCTTCCGTTTTCCCGACCGCTCGAGTTGCCTTTTCTAAACCGCCTTGCCGATTTTCTCTCTGAACAGCTTCATAGCCCCATTTAAGTCCTCTTCAGATTCAAAACCGTCTTTGGGGATGATATTCATCATGTTGGATGCCTGGTATAAAAGGATGAATTTCTTTCCTTCTCTCCATTTGATAAACACATCCCATTCCAAAAAAGCCTCTCCACGCTCAGTTTTGGAAAGGATCTTGTCCTCCGCAAAGCCCCACTCAAATGGTTCTTTGATCAATTTGTATTCCCGGTAGGTTTTCTTCCACTTTCGCGGGATAAAGAACCCAAACATCAAAACGCAATAAACGGTAGCAAACCCAAAAACACGTTCCACCGGACTTTCCAAGCCCTGCAAAAATTTGCTAATCAAAGCAGAAAACCACAAAACCAACAGCAAAAGACCCAATACGCGAAACACCGGTCTCAATCGCAAATGCAACCATTGAACGGCAACAAAATCCTGCTCAGATATCTGACCCGTACATTTCATGATTTTTAAAGTTTCTCAACCGCTTGGGCCAGCTGTTCCGCTTCCGTGGAATTTAAATTGCGATTGGTGCGTTGGTTGCTTTGTTGGATATCGTGAAATTTCACATAATATTTAAAGCGCTTGTTCAGCGGTAAATCCGCAAACTGCATGACTTTGGTCAGAATCTTATCCGGCCGGGAAAGTAAATCCGAATACGCCACCTCCAAGCGGTCCGTTTCGGGCAACAACGCCATCTCCGTGTTGTAGAGCTCATGAAACCAACGCACCAGAATCCCACAAAAATTCAGGGGCGTTTCCGGTAAGGCTTTCATACGTTCCTGCAACACCTCCGGCATAAGAGAGGTCCACTTCTCACGCTCTTTCCACAGGGGAAGATTGGCTCCGTCCGCCCGCTTCACCATCTGATAGGCCACCGACCGCGGATCCCGCAGCACTTGAATAAATTTTGCTTTGGGAAAGATACTACGCAACAACTGGATGCGGGGAAAACCACTGTACTCGGCCACAAAGCGGTGACGCCGTTGCAAATGACAAATCTCTTTGATCGCTTCCCTGAGTTTTTCCGCATCCGCCGGTTCCACCTGCCCGGGTCCGGGAATATAAGGTTCCGTATCTTTGGGCGTAAATCCATTTAAGTAATGCGTCCAAAACTTTTCTCCATTCGCGGGTTCCGGTACACTTTTCCAAACCGAACGCCGTTCTAAATAGAATTCCCCCAAAAGAGGCCAGTTTAATTTATTGGCCCGCTTGGCTAACATCAATTTTTCCGGATTTTCGCCTAGTTTCTGAGGAATCCAGGCAACCGTCTTCGGCACCGTCAAAAAATCCAGTAAAACAGAACTCCCGGAGCGCGGGGCGCCCACTACAAAATACATTTCAGGCAAGTGATCATCATTACTCATAAGGGGACTTTGAAAGGTCATTGCCTACAAGTCAATCCTCTTCCCTTTTGAGAACGCTGAATGCAAGATTGACAGAAGGGATCTATTTCTCCATACAGTCCCCCTTTCCTAACCCCCTGATTTCCTATGAATTCCAACGAAATCCGCCAAAGCTTTTTAGATTTTTTCGCCAGCAAGCAACATCAGATCGTGCCGTCAGCCTCCCTGCTGCCCAGCTCACCGAATCTGTTGTTCACCAATGCGGGCATGAACCCTTTTGTTCCCTACTTCCTCGGAGACCGTGACGCCCCCCATTCCCGGGTTGCAGACACCCAAAAGTGTATCCGTGCCGGAGGCAAACACAACGACTTGGATGACGTCGGTTACGACACTTACCATCAGACCTTCTTCGAAATGCTGGGCAACTGGTCTTTTGGCGATTATTTTAAACAGGAGGCCATCGAATGGGCCTGGGAATTGTTGACCGGCGTGTGGGGCTTCCCCAAAGACCGCCTCTACGCATCAGTCTATAAGCCCGGTGAAGGTGACCCCGCCGAATTCGACCAGGAAGCTTACGACATTTGGGAAAAACTGTTTATCAAAGAAGGACTGGATCCCAAAGAACGCATTGTGTTCGGAAACAAGAAAGACAATTTCTGGATGATGGGTGACACCGGCCCCTGCGGCCCCTGCTCCGAAGTTCATATCGATCTCACCCCCGAAGGAAAAGACGGAGCCAAATTGGTCAATATGGACAGCCCCTGGTGTATCGAAATCTGGAATTTGGTCTTTATGCAATACAATGCCGGGGAAGACGGCAGTTTCAATCCCCTGGCCGCCCAGCACGTGGATACCGGCATGGGATTCGAACGGGTCGCCGGCATCATGGCCACCACTCAAGGGTTTACAGACTTTTCAAAGCCTCCCAGCAATTACAATGCGGATCTGTTCGACGACATCTTTAAAATCATTTCCGCGCTCTCAGGGCAAAGTTACGGCGCCACCCTCCCCGTTGATCCGGCCAACCCCACAGAAGCCGAAACCAATGACATTGTTTTCCGGGTACTCGGCGATCACATCCGCACCCTCTGTTGCTCCATCGCCGACGGCATCCTCCCCGGCAATGAAGGACGCAACTACGTGCTCCGCCGCATCCTCCGTCGGGCGGTCATGTACGGACGCCGATTAAATCTTCCCGCCGGCTTCTTCGTCAAACTGGTCGATCCGACGGTCGGAAATCTGGGCGAAGTCTTTCCCGAACTTCGGAAACAAGCCGACATGATTAAAAAAGTCATCTCTGCCGAAGAAAGCGCTTTCGACCGCACCTTGGACCGGGGCATGAACCTGTTTGCATCGGTAGCCGATAAAGCCGAAGGCCGTATTTCCGGTGAGGATGCCTTTACCTTGTACGACACCTACGGATTCCCCTTGGACCTTACTGAAATCCTGGCCCGTGAACGTGGACTGACCGTAGATCAGGATGGTTTTGAAAAAGCCATGGAGATTCAGCGTCAACGCGCCCGTGACAGTCAAAAGAAAAGTGTCATCACCGTGGCCGGTGAAGGTGAAGCCACTGAGTTTGTCGGTTTTGATCCCGACAACTGGGCCGGATATGAAAGTGAAGTGCTTGAAATCATCGAACAAGACGGCACAAACTATTTGGTCACCCCCGCCACCCCCTTCTATGCCGAAATGGGCGGACAAATCGGCGACCGGGGTACCGTGCAATGGGAAAACGGCGAAGTGCAAATCGTGGATACCATCCGCGACGGTTCCGGACGTCATCTGCATAAACTTGCGCAAACCATGGATGTCCCAGCGGGAACGCCAGTAAAACTGACGGTGGATAAAATACGTCGTCAGGACATTCAACGTCACCACTCCGCCACCCACATTTTAAACTGGGCCCTGCGTAAAGTTTTAGGCACCCATGTGCTGCAGGCCGGATCTTATGTAGGTCCCGACCGCCTGCGTTTCGATTTTAATCATTTTGAAGCCGTCACCCTGGATCAGCAACGCGAAATAGAGCAACTGATCAATGACGCCCTCATCGAAAACGATGGTGTGAACACTTTTGAAACTGCCTTCGACGATAAACCGGAAGAAGTGATCGCAACCTTTGGCGAGAAATACGGCAACGTGGTGCGCGTAGTGGATATCGGCGGATTCAGCAAAGAACTTTGTGGCGGTACCCATGTGCAGCAGATCGGGGAAATCGGTCAGTTGCGGCTGGTACACGAAAGCAGTATTTCTGCCGGGGTACGCCGTATCGAAGCGGTGTGTGCCAAGGAAGCGACTCAATTCACCAGTCGCGAACATGATTTACTGCACGAAGTCTCTTCCCTGTTGAGCGTCAAAGCCAACGAAGCACCGGAACGGGTGCGGGAACTGGTGAAAAAACTCAAAGATGCCGAAAAAGAAATCGCCGGCCTGCAAGCCGAAGCGGCAAAAAATCAGGCGGGTGATCTGGTTTCACAAGCTGAAGAAATCAACGGCGTGACTTTCCTTGCCGCCGCCATGGAAGGCGTCGATTCACAAGGGCTCAAAGATGCCATGGACGATCTCCGGGTAAAACTCGATCCGGCCGTGATTGTGCTGGGTGGATCCGCCAACGGCAAAGTGTTCTTTAACCTCTCGGTCGCCGAAGCCTGTCAGGCCAAAGGCGCCCACGCCGGCAAACTCATCGGTCCCATTGCCAAAGTCTGTGGCGGCGGAGGTGGCGGCAAAGCGGACCGTGCCCAGGCCGGGGGCAAAGACCCTTCAAAATTACAGGAAGCGATTGCCTTGGCCAAGAACCTGGTTGCCGAACAACTAACGTCCTAGTCTCTCGTTTAAGGGTCTGTTGATATCTTCATGCAATGAGGATACCCGGGCTTCGAAAAACGGGGTGAGCCTGCCCGAAGGACGCCCCAGCGGCCAGGGGGCATCCTGGATTTCGAAAGTATGGGTCGAGCCTGCACCATGATTTCCCGAATAGATACCCTGAGCATCCATCCCTGCAGGAGAAGCCGCGTAAAGCCCGGAACCGGGAGTTAACCCATCTTTTGACAATGCCTCTCCAGCCACTGCGCATAGTGCGCTGCAGAAACATCTCCGGCCGCCAGCGCGACGGTTTGTATGACCGCTTCCGTTTCCGGGGCTTGAAGGCTGTAGCCGTTCATTTCTAAAAACAGACCGGCAACGGTAAAACCACTTCGTTTATTTCCATCCAGAAAAGGATGATTTTTCACAATTCCATGGGCGTAAGATGCCGCCATTTCGAAAAGCGTTGGTTTTTCATAATGAAAAAGTTGTTGTGGACGACTCAAGGCCGACTCTAATAACCCTTCGTCACGGATCCCGTCTATACCACCAAACCGTACAAGCAGCATGACATGGAAAGCCAGGGCCTCTTCTTTAGTAATCCACTGTGGCTCATTCACTTCGCCAACTCACGCAAAGCATTCTGATAGCGGTCCATGAATTTTTTAGCCATCTCCATCTTCTCTTCAAAGTCAGGATCTGACCCGGTGATACGCAGTGAGGATTCAGGGGCTTCACTGAGATATACCGCATCCCCTTCCTGCACACGCAAGGCCTGCAAGGCCTCTTTGGATAAAATGATGCCGTAGGAGTTGCCGATTTTCCGAATTTTGGTTTTGCTGATCATGTTATAACATTCGTTATAACATTGTAAAAAGTCAAGAGCAAATGAAAGTCGGCTGGATGGAAACCGTACAAAAGAAAAGGCCAGGGAAACCTCCCTGACCTATCCTTTTCGCATGAATTTCGCTTTTACACGCCAAACTTCCGTTCAATCACTGCGTGCAGATGATCCTGCATGTTTTCAAAAGGAATGCGGTCAATGACTTCGTCGAAGAATCCCATCACCAGCATGCGGCGGGCTTCCCCTTCGGGAATGCCGCGGGAGCGCAGGTAGTAGAGCTGTTCCTGATCGATATTCCCGAAAGTCGCCCCGTGGCTACAGGCGAGTTCGTCGGCATCAATGATCAGTCCCGGCAGAGAGTCCGCACGGGCGGTTGGATCCAAAACCAGATTGTTGTTGGTTTGATACGAATCCACACCGACACAATTCTTGAGGGCGCGGATAATGCCCTGGTAGACAGAATAGCCATTGTCCTTCACCGCGCCTTTGTAGAGCATGTTGGAGTAGGTATCGGCCGAAGAGTGAAATTGCAGCGTTTTCTGATCGAAGTGCTGATCACGGTCGGCAAAAAACATCCCACCCAAATAAGCGTTGGCATTGGGTTCGCACACATCGCAACCCACGGTCATTTTGCTGACCTTTCCGCCCACGGTCATACTGAACAAATTCACTTTGGCATCACGTTTTACCCGGGCCCAGTCTTCGCCAATATGCAGACCTTCATTTCCCCAGTCCTGAAGCGAAACCAGTTTCACGTCGGCCGCCGCATCCAAAAGCAATTCGCGTCCGCTGATGCACAGGGTTTTCACGTTGTCAGGAGAAGTGAACTGTTCCGCAATCGCAAAACGGGTAAGGCTTTCCGCCACCACCACCAAACGGGGCAGCAATACGGTGTCGGCCTGGTCGTTGTGATAACGAATCAGGATACCGCCCTTCAGATCCACACCCTTTTTGGCATAGATAAAAAATCCGACATTCCAAAACGCGCCATTCAGATCCAGGAATTTACGCTGTTCACCCGGGACCATGCCCGCACCCAGAGATTGCTCCAACAAGGTGCTGTGTTCGCGGGCTGCCTGATCCAAAGGCATCACTACCAGATTTCCATCGGTGAGCACCCCGTTGCAATCTTCAACCGCAATACCTTCAGAAGAAACCGAAATCACTACATCGTAATTCGTATCTTCGGCAAGCGCTTTATAGGTGGCTGCAGCTTCCGGAATTTGCATGGGACTGAACTTCGCAATCTGAAAAAGCGCCGGATCCATCCGGCGGTATTCTTCGTGAAAGCGGTCCGGATTGGGAATCTGTGAGTAGGATTCGAACGCAGCCGTGCGTTTGGCCTGCAGGAGTGCATGCTCCCCTTTACGGCTCTGCTCTAACAGATTTTCATCAAATCCGCCCAGGAGGGACGGGGTTTCGGTCAACGGTAAGTTTAAAGTTGGCATATTCGTTCCTTCGGGTCAGCCGATGCTGCCTTCGAGTTTAATTTCAAGGAGTTTGATCGCTTCCACGGAAAATTCGAGGGGAAGCTTTTTAAAGACATCCTTACAGAATCCTTTCACCACCATGGAGGCGGCATCTTCTTCGGAAAGTCCGCGGCTCTTGAGGTAGAACAATTGGTCTTCCGAAATCGTAGATGTGGTCGCCTCATGCGCCAAATGCGCGGAGTCGTCCTCGGATTCGATATAGGGGAAGGTATTCGCGGAGCAGTCACGTCCAATGAGCAAGGAGTCACAAATGGAATGGTTCCGGGCATTGGCAGCCCCTTCCACGACCTTCACCAAGCCCCGGTAATTGTTGCTGGATTTTCCGGCAGAAATCCCTTTCGAGATAATGGTACTGGAAGTGTTTTTCCCTACGTGAATCATTTTGGTACCGGTGTCGGCCTGCATATGATTGTTGGTGAAGGCCACGGAGTAAAACTCTCCGACACTGCCGTCACCTTCCAACACACAACTGGGATATTTCCAAGTGATGGCCGCGCCGACTTCCACCTGGGTCCAGGAAATTTTGCTCTTCCGGCCACGGCAATGGCCGCGTTTGGTCACAAAGTTATAAATACCGCCTTTGCCTTCTTCATCTCCGGCGTACCAGTTCTGAACCGTGGAGTATTTCACGTCCGCATTTTCCAACGCCACAATCTCCACCACCGCTGCATGCAACTGATTGGTGTCACGTGCCGGCGCGGTGCATCCTTCCAAGTAGGAACAGGTCGCATTGTCATCACAAACGATCAGCGTCCTTTCAAACTGACCGGTATCGGCCGCATTGATTCGGAAATAGGTGGAGAGTTCCACCGGACAAGTCACGCCCTTGGGAATGTAACAGAAGGAACCATCGGTAAATACCGCAGAATTCAAGGCGGCATAGAAGTTGTCCCCGGGAGGAACCACGGTACCCAAATATTGTTTGACCAATTCAGGATGCTCCTGAATCGCTTCAGAGATACTGCAGAAAATAATCCCCAGCTCTTCCAACATTTCTTTATGGGTGGTGCCCACGGAAACGGAATCGAAGACCACGTCCATGGCCACGCCGGAAAGTGCATCCCGTTCGCCCATGGGGATCCCCAGACGCTCAAAAGTTTTGAGCAGTTCAGGATCCATGTCCTTCATATCCACCGCTTCTTTTGGCGCGGAGTAATAATGAATATCCTGGAAATCAATTTCCGGCATATCCAAAAAGGCCCAATCGGGATTCTTCATTTTCTGCCAGCGGCGGAAGGCTTTCAGACGCCATTCCAACATCCATACCGGCTCATTTTTCTTTGCGGAAATAATGGCGATGACCTCTTCATTGAGGCCTTTCGGAATGGTGTCGGTTTCAATATCGGTAAAGAAACCGTATTTGTATTCCTGCACCAGGTTACTGTCTGTTTCGAACTCGGGCATAAGATGCTCCTTTGATTCTTTCTTTTAAAAATTAAGCGGTGACGGCAATTTGTTCCCGCACCCAGTCATAGCCCTTTTCTTCGAGCGTTTTGACCAGTTCCGGACCACCGGACATCACAATCTTCCCTTCCATGAGGATGTGGAGGAATTGAGGATTGATGTAGGTGAGGATCCGTTCGTAATGGGTAATGACCAGCAGCCCCAGATCCGGTCCGCGCATTTTGTTCACCCCTTTGGCCACAACCTGCAGTGCGTCAATATCCAAACCGGAATCGGTTTCATCCATAATCGCAATGGAGGGTTTGAACATCATCATTTGCAGAATTTCCATGCGTTTCTTTTCTCCCCCGGAGAAGCCTTCATTCAAGCCACGGTTGGCGAAGGCTTTGTCCATGTCGAGGTATTCCATGTTTTCGCGCATCTCTTTAAGGAAAGGTCCCGCAGGGGCTTTGCCTTCCGGATGACGGGCATCCACGGCCTTTTTCATGAAGTTGGAAATACTCACCCCGGGGATGGCCACGGGATACTGGAAGCAAAGAAACAGTCCCGCCAACGCGCGTTCATCCGGATCCATTTCCAGAATGCTTTCACCGTTGAGTAAAATATCCCCTTCGGTCACTTCGTAATCGGGATGCCCCATGATCACAGAGGACAATGTACTTTTACCGGAACCGTTGGGTCCCATCAAAGCATGGACTTCGCCTTTATTGATTTCCAGGTTTACCCCTTTGAGAATTTCGATGTCGCCCGTGCGGGCATGCAGGTTTTTGATTTGTAAGTATGACATGATAGTATTTAAGATTTATGATTTATGATTTAAAATTTGAGATTTGGTTTTCCCTGACTTCTGACCGTTCTTAGAGATCAAAGCCCAGATCGAGTTTGGCTTCATCGTTCATCCGTTCCGGACTCCATGGGGGCTGCCAAACCAAATCGATTTGAACATCTTCCGCACCGACAGAAAGACAGGCTTCGCGCACATCGTGGATGATCATGGGACCAAAAGGACAGGCCGGAGATGTGAGGGTCATTTGAATGCCCACAGTTTTATCTTCGAGCACATTCACTTCGTAAATCAGACCCATATCCAAAATGTTGTATTGAATTTCGGGGTCAATCACGTTGCGCAACGCATCCCGTACGGAATCTATATTTAAGGCTGGTGCATTCATATACTCATCTCCTGGGGAAGTGCGGAAAATTCCGGCAGTTCCATTTCAGTTAAAAGGTCGTTTAAATTCATGCCGTACAAATGGTCGATAGCTCTGCGCTCCACTTCGCGAACCATCCCCTGTACGTAACAAGAGGGAAAAATATTCAAAATAGTGTGACCCTGCCGGACACGGGAGGTTTTCCGTTCCAAGGCAGACATGAGGTCTCCCAGACGCAATTCATGCAATCCGCCCTGGAGTTCATACCCTCCCTGAACACCTTTAACCGCGTTCAACACACCGGCCCGGGACAGCTTTTGCAAAACCTTGCCCAAATGGGGTTCAGGAATATCATATCTTTGTGACAACTCATGGGTGCTCACCCGCGCACCGGGATCGACCCGATCCAGGTGGAAAAGCGCTACCAGCGCATATTGCGTTTGTTTTCCAAGTTTTAGCATTGCCTATAGGACTTCCATTATTCTATATGCTTCATAAATAGCAGATGTCAAAAGGCTATATACGACAAATTTATTCGGATTTACAACCCTCAAGCCCAAAAAACGTACTTCTGAATCAAAAACCCTTCAAAACAGGGGCGATTTAAAAAAATATGTCGATTTTCACGGTGCAGGATTGCAGTTTGCCCGTGAATGAGGTTGATAAAGACTTCTTCTCACTATGAACGACTCCTCTTCCACTTCCGAATCCGGTTCACAACCTGAACGCCTCCTCCACCTGCCGATTTCCGAATTGCAGTTGGCACCCAACGCCCCCAAAGTCAGTCAGGCGCCGGAGGGCTTAAAGTCATCGGTCAACACCTATGGGATTCTCCAACCCTTGTTGGTGCGTCCCGGAGATAACGGATATGAAGTCGTCGCAGGTTTCAAACGTTTACAGGCCGCCAAAGCCGCAGGATTAACTGAGGTTCCGGTTCGGGTCTACCGGGTAGAAGATGAAGCACTTTCAGGTTTGTTGGATGCCAGCAATGTCCGCGGGGAAACCCGCCACAAAGTGGCAGTACCACCGGTGAACGAATACAAGCCCACCGGAAAAATCGGCGGGATGTTGGAAGAAGAACTCAACCGCCGACCCAATGAAGTTCCTTATAAATCCATCATGACCGTGGCCGCAATTGTGGTTCTGATAATTTGGGGCGGAATTGCGATTAAAAAACGTTTGCCCGAAAGAAACCGGGAAACACCCCCGGCCGCAACCGCAACCCCCGAACCTTTTAACGACACCCAAACCGCCCTTCCGCCCATCCGGCAGAGACCGCATTCCGCCGATCGGGTAAGCGTAGAAACTTGGAAACGTCTGCTCTCCGGTGTTGATGGGATTGAAGTGCGAAACGAATCCAACGTGCCCCGAATCATTTTTTCAGACCCGGTGTTCAGTCGTTTAACCACCATTGATCCTGCGCAAAAAGGCCGACTGGAAAAAGTGGCGGAAATCGTCAAACAAGGAAATCCATCCTCAGTCCTCACCATCATCGGACACACCGACAACGATCCGATTCGCTCCAGCAGTCAATATCGAAGCAACGAGTACCTCAGTGAACTCCGTGCAAACGAAGTGGTGAATTTCCTCAAAGGGAAAAATATTCTCCCCGCCTCTCAATTGCGCCCCATCG